>LNQR01000030.1 GCA_001541255.1 Candidatus Magnetominusculus xianensis | reverse complement strand
TATATATTCCATCTGCGCGAAAAATATTTCGTTCTCCCTCTCTATTCTCCCTTTCCTCCCTCCCTTTCTTACTTCACCGAGAATTGCTGTGTTGCCACTAAAATAGTATACAATATCTGGATAGAGAACTGAAAAATGGAGGGGGCATGAGATTTATATCTGTTTTGTTTATTGTAGTGTCATTTTTGTTTTCATGCAGCTATGCCAGTGATTTTGTCAATCCTTTTGGTCTGGACAAGGAAAATCCTCTTGGCAGTATTAAAAAGCTCGACGAGCAGATTCGGCTCTTGCTTGCCGTAGAAAGAATAGAGACAGAAAAAAATGTCTATAAATATAAAGCAAAAAACACAGACGATACAATAACAATAGACCTCGACGACAACAACAAGATACTAAGGGTATCTGTGCATACTGTAGGGCAATCGTCGCAGGTTAAGAGTTTCTTTACGGCGTACTGGAGAAAGGTCAACGGCTCTGACGCTGTCCCACGCCAAATACCCGGCAGCAAGTCTCCCGATGGCGGCAGCTTCGACAGGGCAGACCTATTGACCGATGCAGCCTCAGGGGCTTGGTATATCTATCAGAATTCGCAGGAGCTTGAAATATCACTGAAAGGACACGAGAGACTGCCGCGCGGCTAACCGCAGCCCTGATGCAAATTAGGTGCAAATTCGGGGGATTGAATATACCCGCTGCGTTATAATACAATATTACTATGATGAAAACTGTCATATTAGTGTTGGTCTTACTTATCGCACTTCCACTGTTGCCGCTATTGCTGCCCATAGCATTGGTTTACGTCTTAGCGGCTGTGAACATGAGCAAGGGCTACAGCAAGATGTTTTGCGGCGGCGTCCGGCCATCAACTAAAGATGTGATAATAGAGGCCATGGAGTCCAAGGGAATCCCTGTCCCCACATGGCTCAAGACCAAACAGAAGTCCTGCTAAACTAGTACAGGTTGTAGGGGGTCACTCTTTTGCCTGTTTTAGTTTCGGGCGTTTATTTGCCTGAAGGATTTTTTTCCTTATGCGAATAGAGCCAGGCGTAACCTCAACAAGTTCGTCTTCTTTAATAAACTCAAGTGCCAGGTCAAGGTTCATCGGGCGCGGTGGGACAAGCAGCAGTGCGTCGTCTGCCCCTGATGCCCTCATGTTGGTCAGCTTCTTTTCCTTGATTATATTTACGTCGATGTCGTTTTCTCTTGAGTTTTCCCCGACTACCATACCTTCGTAGACCTGTGTGTTTTCAGGGGTGAACATTGTGCCGCGCGGCTGAAGGTGAAATATGGCATATGCAGTAGCCCTGCCCGCCCTGTCTGCAATCAGCGCGCCGGTCTGGCGTCTTGTCAGATTACCCTGCCACGGCTCATAGCCGTCAAACAGGTGGTTTAGCAGCCCTGTCCCCCGCGTGTCGGTTAAAAACTGTGACCGGAACCCTATCAGCCCCCTTGATGGTATCCTGAACTCCAGCCTCACACGGCCAAATCCATTGTTGTGCATTTTCGTCATACGGCCTTTTCTCATCCCTATCTGTTTTGTAATTACCCCGACATAGTCTTCGGGGATGTCTATAACAAGCACTTCCATAGGTTCGTGGAGTACACCGTTTATTTCCTTTGTAATCGTAGTGGGCATTGCAACAGAAAGCTCATAGCCCTCGCGGCGCATCATCTCTATCAGGATTGCAAGCTGCAACTCACCTCTGCCCATTACCTCAAAGCTGTCCATCAATGAAAAATCAACCTTTATAGATACATTATACAGGAGTTCCTTCTGAAGCCTTTCGCGCAGTTGCCGCGATGTTACAAATTTCCCTTCCTTACCAGCAAACGGGGATGTGTTTACAGAAAATACCATAGAAATAGTCGGCTCATCGACTTTTATACGCGGCAGCGCACGCGGGTTTTCGTAGTTAGACACCGTGTCGCCTATGTTAATGCCCTCAATACCCGACAAGGCTATGATGTCCCCGGAGCAGCTCTCCTTTGCCTCTGTACGGCCAAGCCCTTCAAACGTAAACATCGAGGTTACTTTTGTCTTTGACAGCTCATTGTTATCAAGTAAGACTGTGACCATATCACCTACACGCACAGTGCCGGAGAATATCCTGCCGATTGCGAGGCGCCCGACGTAGTCGTTGTAGTCAATGTTTGTGACAAGCAACTGCAGGATTTCATCCCTCTTGTCATCCGGCGGGGAGATTCTTTTTAATATGGCCTCAAACAGGGGCTTAAGGTCATCGGACTTGTCCTCCGGCTTTATGGCAGCAGTTCCTGCCTTAGCGTTTGTGTAGATAACGGGGAAGTCCAGTTGTTCTTCCACTGCGTCAAGGTCTATGAATAAATCGTATACCTCGTTGACGACGGCCTGGATTCTGGCGTCCGGGCGGTCGATTTTATTTATCACCACAATCTGCGGCAGTTCAAGCTCAAGCGCCTTCTTTAGCACAAAGCGTGTCTGAGGAAGCGGCCCCTCAGAGGCGTCAACTAACAGCAGCACACCATCAACCATCTTAAGCGTCCTCTCGACCTCGCCGCCAAAGTCGGCATGTCCCGGCGTATCAACTATATTTATCTTGACGCCCTCATAAAAGACGGCCGTATTTTTAGCCATTATAGTTATCCCGCGCTCTCTTTCGAGGTCGATACTGTCCATGGCACGTTCCTGAATCTTTTCATTCGAGCGAAATATGCCAGACTGTCTGAACATGGCGTCTACTAAGGTCGTCTTCCCGTGGTCAACATGGGCAATTATTGCAATATTTCTTAAATCTTGTCTCTTCATTTTTCTCCTATAAATAATTAGATTAAGCCTGACAGGTATATTAAACTAACCGCACACTAAGTAGCAAACTGTTTTTCTGACGACAGCCGGGTAGTATCTCAGTTTGAATTATTGGATTAAAACCTTAGCCACTGTCCGAATTTCATTCTGGGGCTATTTCAGCAACATCAGATGGTATGGTGAAATGTCCTCTGATTTCTTTATGCAGTTGACTATGGCGTTAATCATATTAACAGGAAGTTTGCATATTATCTCAACTTTACCTTCAAAGTGCCCTTTTAAAAAGGTCTTTGAATTCAATTCATATAATTCGTGAAACTGCACATATGTCTTTTGGTGGAAAGAGTTGTTTTTGAGCACAAAAATGTTTTTGTCGCTATGACACCCTTCTTTTTCTATACCATATTTAGGTTTTGAGGTCGTCTTACAACACAAATAGGGCTTGTCAGCATCAACATCGTTTAATATAATAATCAGTTTATTCCCGTACTCACCATCCTTAAATTGAAAATCACGATGGAAAAGAACAGTCCCTCTATCCACTAAATACCTTTTTCATTTCTTCTCTGTCAGATATTCGCTCTAATGCCTCTTCCACAGATATTGAACCAGCCGTATTGTCAAGAGAAAGCAAATAATCTATTTTTTCATATAATCCTTTGTTTTCTACGGTCTTATCCCAGGGCAAATTAGGTAGATGAGATGCTTCTACTATATCCTCAGTGTTTGCGTCTTTAAACATGAAAGCTACATTTTTAAGTATTCGCAATTCTCTTTTAGTAAAAAATATATCATTGAAATGCTTTTTAGGCTTTATTATCTTATTTTTCTCAGTAGTTTGAATCGCTATGCTTGCCTTCAAGTCTGGCTTAAACTCTGCTTTATCTATTTCATCATACAGCGCTGCAGGTACTGGTCCGAATTTCCAGGCATAATAATCCATCCCTGTTACCGACCTGCCAGTTTCCTTGAAATGTAGAAAATCAAGATAATACAATAACTTACATAGCTTTGTAATACCACATGGCTTTGTATTATTCGAAAAATATATAATGGCGTTAATTGTTTTCTCTCTGTTATGGTCTATTAACATGCCATCACCCTCTCTTTCTCATTATAACACAAAATTGCTGCCTTAAATTCAAACTGAGACAGTAACCGACAGCCGCGAAAAGTTGAAAACATACCGCCGATTATGTTAGATTTGTATTTACTTATGGAGGAATGTCAGGACAATGAAAATAACCCTCATCAGCCCGTACCCCGATATAACCACCTTCGGGTTAAGGACTATATCGGCGTATCTTAAAAAACACGGGTTTCAGACACAGCTTTTATTTCTGCCAGACCCGCACGGCGACAACATCGTCTTTGGCAAGGACAGATATGAGCCTTATACCATGGACGAGATGGTTGAGATATGCAGAGACTCTGATTTAATCGGCATAACACTGATGACAAATCACTATGACTGCGCCGTTCAGATTACAAAGAAAATAAAATCTGCTTTAAATACCCCTGTGATATGGGGCGGCATACACCCCACTATCAGGCCGGAAGAGTGTCTTGAGTTCGCCGACATGGTCTGCATTGGCGATGGCGAGGAGGCGATGCTTGACGTTGCAAACGCTGTTGAAGAAGGTAGGGACTGCACTAGTTGCGGCAGCATATGGGTTAAATCCAACGGCACAATTAGTAAAAACCCCGTCAGGGCGCTTGACGGCAGCCTTGACGACTATCCCATGCCGGACTACTCATTTTCTGACCACTATGCCATGTCAGACGGGCGTATTTTGCCTTTGACATATGACCTCACAAAGAAATTCCTCGAGCGCGGGACAGTATCAGCCTATCTGAAGAAAATTGGCTATCAGACAATGACCGGCAGGGGCTGTCCACATAAATGCACCTACTGCATCAACGACACTATTAAGAACCTTTACAGCGGCAAGGGATACCTCAGATGGAGAACCACTGCTCATGTTATCGATGAACTTATGTGGGTGAAGGAACATATGCCCTATGTCGGCTTTATCTGGATATCAGACGATGCGTTTTTTGCCCGGGGGCTGAAAAATATCGAGGAATTTTGTAAGGAATACAAAGAGAAGATTGCCCTTCCATTTTCGTGTCTGGCAAGCCCGCTGACGTTGACAGAGGAGAAGTTGGATATCCTTGTCGATGCAGGGCTGCTATACCTTCAAATGGGGGTTGAGAGCGCCAGCAAGAGGATTCAGGACCTCTTTAACCGCTCTACGATGTCAAACGACAGGATGATGAAGGCAATACAGATAATCAATAAGTACAAGGACAAGATGTACCCGCCCAGTTATGATTTCATCCTCGACGTGCCCTATGAGACAGACGAAGATAAAATCGAAAGCCTGAGATTCATATCAGAGATTCCAAAACCATTTCGCTTGCAGCCATTTTCCTTAGTCCTCTATCCAGAGACAAAGCTCTACAACATGGCCAAGGACGACGGCCTTATCGCAGATGACAAAAGGGACATTTACGCAAAGTCCTACACGATGAGAGAGCCTAGCTACTTAAATCTCCTGATGACGCTCTCCAAAGGCGGCAGGCTGCCTAGTGCCATGTTAAAACTCCTCACAGCTCCCGGTGTTGTCGATGTCCTAAACAGCAAGGCGTTAAAACCAATGTTTAAAAATGTCTATCTCGGTCTGCAAAAGGCCTACCGGCTGACAAAGGGTCTTGGGGGCAGACAATAAGAATCCTGCTCATTCAATCCTACCTCGGCGGCAGCGAATGTCTAGTCTTCCCGCTCGGGCTGGCCTGCCTTAAGGCACAGCTTACAGCCCATGACGTTAAGGTCATTGACCTCAATATCTGCCGCTTACCATTTGACAAGCTAAGAGAAACCATTCAAGACTTTTCTCCCGAAATCATAGGGATTTCTATCAGGAATATTGATTCAACCAATAAACGCCAGGTGGTGTTTTATTATAAATATCTCAAAGACACGCTGGATGTGATTAAGGCTGTATCCGGGGCAGTAATAGTGGCAGGCGGTTCAGGGTTTTCGATGTTTGCTGCCGAGATAATGAAAGACGAACCAAGAATTGACTTCGGTGTATTTCTCGAAGGTGAGGTAACACTCCCCCTGCTTATCGAAAACATATCAACCCCTGAGAAGGCTGCATCTGTCTATTATCGAAAAGACGGAGAACTTATATTTACGGGCAAGGGAGCGTCCACTGATGTAAATCTCTTAAATGCCCCGCTTCGGGCAGGAATGAATGTTGGCGGCTATAAGAAGGCAAGGGACGCCATCGGGGTGGAGACTAAGCGGGGATGCAGCCTAACCTGTATATATTGTGTTTATGGTTTTTTAAACGGCAAGTCCCTGAGATTAAGACGCCCCGCAGTTGTAGCCGATGAGATTGAAGCACTCGCCTCAGAAAACGGCGTAACAGAATTTACCTTTGTCGATTCCATGTTCAACGTACCCAAAAGACATGCCGAGGAGATATGTACGGAGTTGATTCGCCGCAATATTAAGGGGCTGTCCTGGTCGGCATGGTTTAGTGAAAAGAATCTGGATAAGGAGTTTATCGAACTTATTAAACGTGCCGGTTGTAAGACCGTGATACTGTCGCCTGATGGTTTTTCAGACGCAGTACTTGAAAAACTTGGCAAACACATAACTAAAGGCGATATACTCCGGACACATGACCTGCTCAGGGCCGAAGGTGGTCTTGAGGTAAGCTATAATTTTTTCAAAAACCCGCCAGGACAGTCTGTTAAGACATTTTTAGAGTTGATGGCCTTTTTTGCGGTGGCTAAAGCGCAGATGGGCAGCAGAGTACACTTCGAGTTTAACTCAATGAGAATAGAACCCCACACTGGGCTATACAGTACAGCCCTGGCCGAGGGCATCATTACCGAAGCTGATGACCTGCTCTATCCAAAATACTACACCAACCCGAAGACGCCCTATATCGAGACAATATTTAACGCCCTCCTGAGACTGAAAGAGCTGAGGCGCTGACACTGTATGGAAAGACAATCTATAGCCGCCGTAGTGGTAACGTACAACAGAAAGGAACTCCTGCTTGAGTGCCTTGAGGCCCTGAAGTGTCAGACCACTGCCCTAGACGCCATATATTTAATAGACAATGCCTCAACCGATGAAACGCCCAGGCTGCTTGCAGAGGCAGGATTCATTGATGCCCCTCCGGCTGACGGCCTGAGAGAACCCCTTGAGCTTCACAAAAAAATAAGCACCGGGGACGCCGCCATAGACATATACTACGTAAGAATGCACAGGAACACCGGAGGCGCTGGGGGATTTCACGAGGGTGTTCGGCGCGCCTATGAGCGGGGGGTTCACTGGCTCTGGCTGATGGACGACGACGTGGAGCCGCTTAAAAATGCCCTTGAGGTAATGATGTCATTTACGTTTGCCGGGCGGGTAGTGCTTCCGAACAAGAAATTCGCTGACGGCACAGTCCTTAGTGACGACAGTTATTTCTCACTGAGTATGGGGAAGATGATGCCGGTCAGGAATGGGACATTTGCCCGAAACAGCAGGTTTTCGTTTAAAAACTATGCCACATTTGAGGGTATGCTGGTAAGCCGTACAATTGTGGAGCAGATAGGGTATCCTGACAGGAGATTTTTTTATATTGGCGATGATTTTGTCTACGGCCTGATGGCCTCTTTATATACGAACATAGTGTTTGTTAAGGAAGGCTTGTTTTACAAAAAGCTGAAAAGGCAGGACCCGAAGACCCTCATGGGCAGAGAGAGCGTAAGGCTCAAGGACATGGAGATATACTACAGGGTGAGGAACATGTTTCTGATATTTGAGTATATGAAAAAGATTGGCACGTTCACGCCCCTTGCCTATATCTCATTATTTATGAACGTAATTAAGTCCGCCCTGGGCATTGTAGTGTACGACAGAAGCCCCCGAAGGCTCTATCTGTTGTTCAAGGGTCTTAAGGACGGTGTATTTAAAAAGTTCACAAAATGGTAACCAAGGAAAGTATTGTCAGGGATTTGTTCAGGCTTGTCGTCTGGTACCCGCTGCGATGGACGATTGAGGCACTGCCGTTAACATCAGGCTTGACGGTATTAAATAAAATGGGCGAGCTGCATTTTGCACTGTCACGGGGAAAGACACAGGCGCTTGAGGAAAATCTCTCACGGTTTATGTCAGTTGACAACACGCAGAAGGCGCTAATTATACAAGACTACATGAAGAACCACTACGTTGACCGGCTGATGATATTTCTGTTCCCGAAATTCAATAAGCGGCAGGTAGACAAGGTAATTGAATTTGAGGGGCTTTCGTATCTTGACGCCGCGCTGAAAAAGGGAAGAGGGGTGATATTAGTTCACGGGCACTTTGGGCCTGTCCACATACCGCTTGTTGCCCTTGCAAGGCTTGGCTACAAGATGAAGCAGATAGGGCTTCCATCAGATGACGGGTTGAGCTGGATAGGCAGACATGTCGCCTTCAGGCTGAGGCTCAGGTATGAGGCAAAGATTCCAGCCGAGATAGTCAACGCAGAGTCATTTCTGAGGCCGGTATTCCTGTGGCTTAAGGAGGGTGGAGTGGTGATGGTAACGGGAGACGGCAGCGGCACGCAAAGGCATGTGGGAAGACACGATGTATTCGATTTCTTAGGGCAGAAGGTAATGTTCCCGCTTGGGCCAGCCATACTGTCTGAAAAGACAGGGGCAGAGATACTGCCGTTATTTGTCACGCCGGGGCAGAGAAAACCGTATAAAATATTAATAGGCGCCCCGCTCACAAAAGCAGACGAACCACGTGACATACACGCAATAACCAAACGCTTCATAACAGAACTTGAGCGCAAAATAAAGACCTATCCTGCCTACATGCACTTTCTCGACAGATTCAAAGCAGGGGAATATGTGGTTAGTTAAAGTGTGTACTAATAAATATCAATAAATAAATCAGAATCCACATCATCAAAGACGAAGTTTCAATCAAAATAGAATCATTCTGATCACGAGGAAGGATGCTCATGGTACCCATTTGTCAGCAGCATAGTATCATTTATATTATGATTAAATAATTGTTTATCATGATGTGTTACATACTTATAACATTAATAGCCATAAAATAGCGCAGATATCCATTATATTGAAAACAATAACATCATATTAATGTACTTTACATCGCTATTATTGTTACCTATTCGTAATATTTGATAGTATTAACATCTTACTAAACTAATAAATTATTGAGAGTGTTGACATATAGATATACACTTGACCACTCTTGTCCAAAATAGCTTTTAAAGTTGAGTCCTGATTTGGTATAACATTTCTGGTCAAAGAAACCCAAAGGAGGACTCAACATGAATGTATTTTGTAGCATATTCAGTCAGATATTGCAATTGTTTCCGCGTATTGAGTTTTACAGGGAGGTCAGGAAGCACAAAGCAGAAAAGAGTGCAAAAGGGTTCACATGCTGGGGACAGTTTGTGAGTATGCTTTTCTGTCAGCTTGGTAGGGCGCACTCGTTAAGAGAGATAGTCAATGGATTACGTAGTTGTGAGGGCAAGTTGAAGCACTTGGGCATAGACCCTCCGAAGCGTGCTACCCTGTCGTATGCCATCGGCCATGGGAATTGTACAGGGATGTTTTTTTCAATCTCTATAATCGTTGTAAGGTTGGAGTAACCGGCAGGACAAGGAAGTTTCGATTCAAGAACAGATTGGTAAGCATAGATTCCTCGGTCATCGATCTGTGCCTGAGCCTGTATGATTGGGCGAAGTATCGCCGGACGAAAGGCGCAGTAAAGCTGCATCTGGTGCTTGACCATGATGGGTATTTACCTTCCTATGCCGTGATTACAAACGGTAAGGTTTCTGATGTGGAGGTAGCAAGGACAATTCAGTTTGAACCAGGCACAATAGTGGTTGATGACAGGGGATACAACGATTATTCCTTATTTGGAAAGTGGACGGCACAGGGAGTATATTTCGTCACAAGAATGAAAGACAATGCCTTATACGAGGTCGTACAGAAGCGCACAGTTCCACAAAACCGAAATATTGTCAGCGATGAGGTCATCAGTCTGACAGGGATAGGTGCGCAAGAAAGGTGTCCATGTCTGTTACGTCGTGTGGAAGTATATGATCCCGAAACAGATAGAACCTTTGTTTTTTTGACGAATCACATGAAGCTTGGGGCATCGACAGTAAGTGCTGTGTATAAGGACAGGTGGCAGATTGAGTTGTTTTTCAAGGCGCTAAAGCAGAACCTTAAGATTAAAACATTTGTAGGAACCAGCGCCAATGCAGTAAAGATACAGATATGGACTGCGTTGATCGTAATGCTTATACTGAAGTATCTTCAACTAAAGTCCCAGTACGGCTGGTCGTTATCCAACCTTGTGGCACTTTTAAGAATGAACCTCTTTACACATCGTAATCTGTGGGCATGGCTCGATAGTCCATTTGAGACCTTGCCTGTACAATATAATCCTCACCAGTTGACCCTTAACTTTGTCTGATTTGGACAGCATAAAAGGTAAACCTGAAATGGAACTGCTCATAAACCTGTCAAAAACAGATTGTTTTATAAGGGGTGCCCCCCTGAGCCTCATTTATTTTGGACAGCAGTGCCATCGGATACAAAAAGCGTAGTGTGACTCCCTATTAAGCCCCGAGACCCCGCCAATGGCGGCACAGTGCATTCTAAATAAATAAATCTGTCCCTTTTTTGAAATCCTTGACAAAATCATCGGTTAGATATATACTATGACAGCTACTTTTGTGGATAAGCCAGTACAATAAATACAACTAAAAAGGAGGTAACAGGGAATGGATTTAGCTGGAAAAAATGTAGTAATAACGGGCGGTGGCAGAGGTATGGGCAGGAAGTTTGCTGTGGATATGAAAAACGCAGGGGCTAACCCCTTTGTCGTGGACGTGATACAGGAGAATCTGGACGCCCTGAAAGCTGAAACCGGCATAGACGGTAAGATTCTTGACGTTACAAAAGAATCAGAAGTAGAGGCATTCTTCAACTCCTATTCCGCAGACCATGGCGCAGCAGACATATTAATCAACAACGCAGGAATAACCGCAGATGCACTTTTCATCAGAAAAAAGGGCGATGATATAACTAAGTTTCCAATGTCAAACTGGGAAAAAGTTATAAACGTCAACCTCACCGGCGTATTTCTCTGCGCACGTGAGGCGGCCTATCACATGGTAAAAAGCGACAAAAAGGGCGTAATCGTAAATATTTCTTCGATTAGCCGCGCGGGAAACCTCGGTCAGACCAACTACTCAGCAACAAAGTCAGCCGTAGATTCCATGACCGTCACATGGGGCAAGGAACTCTCAAGGTATGGCATAAGAGTAGGAGCAATAGCCCCAGGCTATATCAACACCGAGATGGTGGCAAAGATTCGTCAGGATGTCCTTGACAAGATTATACAGCAAATCCCCGCAGGCAGACTTGGAGAGATGGAAGAAATCTCTAAGGCCGTTAAGTTCATCGTTGAAAACGATTTCTTCACAGGCAGGGTAATAGAAGTTGATGGTGGTATGAGAATATAAGCTGTGTGACATAACGATTGCTAAAAAATCCGGCATTTAACGCTAAGTGCCGGATTTTCAACTGCAGCTGCTGATGAACTCAATTGAACTATATAAAGAACTGCCGAAGACTAACTGTGGCGCCTGCGGTCATAAGACCTGCATGGCCTTAGCAATCGCTGTTGTTAAGGGAAGTGCAACCCTTGAGGCGTGCCCACATCTGGACAAAAACACACTTGATAAATTGTCCTCAAACGTAACAAAACTCGATGTTACAGAGACCATGTTCAACAAGCTTAAAGAGGAAACCGCCAAACTTGACCTTAAAAAGGCCGCATCAGCAGTCGGTGCAGTAGTCACAGACTCTGGAATAGTAATAAGATGCCTCGGCAAGGACTATACAGTAAGATACGACGGCAGTGTTGACACAAGCGGCAGTGTCAGCCTTTGGATAAAAATCCTTCTTCTGATATACATAAAGACAAGTGATGCAAGTGAGATGACAAACGACTGGGTCTCATTTGACCGCCTCAGAATGGGAATAGTGAAAATCGGGGCATTTAAGAAAGAATGTGAACAACCGCTTACAGAAATGTTTGTAAAAGATTACAGGGCGTCCACAGCCGCGATTAAATCCATCGGAGCCGTTGAAATAGAAGGACAGCCGTCAAGTGTGGCATGGAAACTCTATCTCCTGCCAAAAATCCCTATCCTGATCCTGTACTGGCAAGGCGACGATGAGTTCCAGTCTGAGATAAAGGTGCTGTTTGACAGTACCGCTGAGAGATTCCTGGACATAGAATCACTGGTATTCCTGCTAAGGGAACTAACCATAACACTTGGCGAAATTTCAGCTTGAAATAATTTGTCCGCTCACAACAATCGGGAAATTTTTTGTAAAAATATAGTATAATTGGAAGACAATCTCTCAGCGTCTGAGACGCATAAACTTTGAGGAAGGAGGGCGTGATGGCAAGACAAGTGTTTGGCTCGTTTGAAGACTTAATCGAACTTGCAAGTAAATTCGTAGACCAGCAAAACGGCAAGTGGGACCACACCGCGTGGCTGGAGTTTTTGTCCAACATTCAAAAGAAGGGGTTTTACCTGTCAAACGACATGCAGTCTTATCTCGGTTCAATGCTCGAGTCCATGAAGAAGCTATATACAACAATATCGAGTACAGCCGAACTACAAAGCACTCTGCTGGGCATATCGGAAAATACGATTACTTTCATCAAGAAGACACAGGGCACATGGGACCACACAGGATGGGAGAGCTTTATCAAAGACTTGCAAAAGCGTGGGCTGTCACTGACAGAAGAGGCTACGACATACCTGGGCGGCGTACTTGAGGCTGCCAAGGAACTCTATACCTTTCCCATAAAAGGTTCTGGAGACGGCGATAAATAAATCTGAGCGTCGGCTTAACCACGCACACCGCCACTGGGGAGACCATGGAAGATATCAGATACAAAGAGTACACAAAGGAAGAGAGCAGGATATACGACAGTGCTATGGAAAAACTGAACAAATCGATAGCGCAGGGTCTTAACTTCAATGACGCTGTCTCGCGCCTTGACATAGCTGACGAGGAGTTGAAGCGTTTCATAACTGATGATTTTCTAAAGATTTTTATAGCACAACTGCACTATGAAAAAGGGCTTCCTCTGAAGGATGTGGCAAGCGCTATGAGCATACCATATGAGCGCGTAATGGAGGCTCATAAGGCAATGCTGCAAGACGTACAGATAACATCGATAGCCGAATACCACAAGGGCCTCTCAAAGGGGCAGGCCTAGCGCTGACGGCACATGCTTGATGTTGATTATATAATAAGCGGCGATTATGTGTTGACAATGGTTGACGGGATGCCGCCTTTAAGAGGCGCTGCCATTGCGGTCAGAAATGGAAAGATTGTGGACATAGGCGACAGTAAAACAATCGCTTACACATATAACCCGAGGAAAAACATTGGCGGCAGCGGCAAGGCAGTACTTCCTGGTCTCATAAACACCCACACCCACGCAGCAATGGTATATTTTCGGGGCATTGCCGATGACCTGCCGCTTAGGGAATGGCTGGAAGTGCATATATGGCCAGCCGAGGGGAAGTGGTTAAGCGATGAGTTCGTAGGTGACGCCACAGAACTGGCCTGTTGTGAAATGCTCAAAGCGGGCATTACCACATATAATGATATGTACTTTTTTGGTGACAGCACTGCCAGTGTCACAAAGAAAATGGGCATGAGGGCAGTCCTCGGTGCCGGGGTGCTGGACTTCCCAACGGCGGCAGCCAGTAATGCCACTGAGTACATAGAACATGCAGAGAGGTTCATAAAGGATTGGCTTGGCGATGACTTAATTACCCCATCAATAGCGCCCCATGCCCCCTATACATGCAGCCCTCAGACCTATATGAAGGCAAAGCAAGTGGCACAGCGCTATGGGGTTCCGCTGCATACTCATCTGTCTGAGACACAGTTTGAAGTGGATGAGGCAAAAAAGAAATACGGTAAATCCCCAGTTGAACTGCTTGATGATATCGGCTTTTTAGACGAAACTGTAATCGCTGCCCACTGCGTATGGGTTAGCGGCAAAGAAATCGAGATACTTGCAAAGAGGAACACCGGTGTAGCGCACTGCATAGAGAGCAATCTGAAGCTGGCCTCAGGCATAGCCCCAGTGGTTGCAATGCTGAAACAGGGAGTGGCGGTTGCGCTGGGGACGGACGGCGCGGCAAGCAACAATGACCTCGATGTGTTTTCAGAAATGGCTATAGCGGCCCGCATTCACAAGGCGGTAAGCGGTGACCCAACGGCGCTAAATGCCATCACAGCCCTCACAATGGCAACCTCAACCGGCGCAAAGGTTCTTGGCATGGGAGATAAGACCGGAACGCTTGAGGCAGGAAAATCTGCCGACATAATCATAGTAGATTTGAACAAGCCCCATCTGACACCATTTTACGACATCTATTCACTCATAGTGTATTCAATGAAGTCATTGGACGTGGAGTCAGTGATGGTAAACGGCAAGCTGTTAGTTGACGGCGGTAAGTGCCTATTCATGGACGAACAAGAAATCATGGATAAGGCCGTGTGGTGGAAAAACAAGGTAGACAGCAAAAGGTGACAGGCTACTTAAGGCCTGTAACAAAATAACCATGACATTTACTTTCATCCTTCGACAGGCTCAGAATGATTCCTGATGATCAAGCTAAAATGCAGGCATAGACGCAAGTTCCTTTCCAATTTTGGCCCTTGCCCACTCTAACTAAAGACAGAGGTTCTCAGTGGCTCATGGTGGATAATTTGGTTCGTTTTATCTATTGTTACCGAGACCCAGCAGAAACAACTACTTGACAATATTCACAATTGTGGTTACAATAGAATATGATATTTGAGTGGTCAGAACAAAAGCGGCAAAGTGTTCTGAAAGCACGGAATCTCGATTTTATTGATGCACGGTATTTGTTCGATGGAAGGCGTTTGTGTACTGTTCCATCGCCAAGAGGCACAGAGCAAAGGTGGCTTAGTATAGGAGACATAAACGGTAAACTAATTGCCGTGGTGTGGACATGGCGTGACGATGCCATTCGTATTATCACAATGAGGAGGGCAAGAGATGAAGAAAAAAGAAGATATCAAGCGCTACACGGCTGAAGAACTTGCCGCCATGTGTAAACGTGGAGAGAGCCAAACTGACTGGGCAAAGGTTGATGCCATGACAGAGGAGGAGTTGGAGGCCTCAATTTCAGCCGATGATGATGATGTTCATGAAAAGGTGGACTGGACGCAAGCAACTATAGGGTTGCCATCCCGGAAGAAGCATATCAACATTCGTGTAGATGCTGATGTGCTTGAGTGGTTCCGCAGCCAAGGCAGGGGATACCAAACATATATGAACAGCGTGTTACGCGCCTTTGTAGCATCGAAGGCGCAAAGCGGTCAGAACCACACCAAAAAGGGTTGAAACAGGACGGTTTCCCTTAGCCTGTCGAAGGATGACAGCAAGTGTCGTGGTTACAGGCCTTTGTATGTAACTTAGTATCAGGCATTCTGAGCTTGTCGAAGAATGATAAGGTTATTTTATTATGGGACCTTAGATTCTACAGGATATTGCGCCTTTTCCCATTCATTCCATCCGCCTTTAAGCGCATAGACCTTTGTGTAACCCATCTGTAAGAGTATTTGTGCCAAACTGGCACTTGTGTGTTCTTCGTGTCAGGTGCAGTAGAGGACTATCTCTTTGTCTTTAGGGTATTTTTGCGACCACTGCCCAATCTGCAAAGGGTTTTCGCGAACACTTCCTTTGATCTTCATCTTGCTGCCGTCGTATGACCCCATTGATCGCACGTCAATGACAACCAGCTCAGGGGAACCGAGCTTTGCCTTCAGCTCATCTATCGTTATACGCGGCACATCAGAGGCGTTGAGCGTGCCTTGAATCATCGCGATACATAATATAATCACAACTAAGCTTCTTTTCATACAAGTCTCCATAAGGCAACTCTCCATAAGGCATTACCTGTGTCAGGTTATTATTGAGATATCCTGTACTTGCTGCGAACCTCTGCTATCTTGCCACAGGTCATAGCACCCTCGGCACATAGACCGCTGACACAGCCAGGGCCAGCTAAAGAAAAAATAGTCGGGGATACTGCCTGTACAAGTTCAAGCATCTTGTCTGCTGCGGCATGGATTTCCCACTGCGCGCGGTTACAGCAGCGCTGCCTGAAAAAATGCATCAATTCGCGCGCGTTCATTGTTACAATTATCTTGGTCTCACTTGCGTTTGGCAACACAAATCTGGCGTCCTGATTGGCAGACTCACCCTCGTAGCCAAGTTCGTTCAATCTTTCTGATATGAGGGCATAGGCAGAGTGCGCCTCTTTCATAAAATCGCTGAATATCTTTTTGATGGCCTTGTCTGAGGCGATTGATGGTGGGACTATGTAGTCAAAGGTGTCGTCTTCGCCCGCCCGCTGAACAGGCACATAGCGCTGGGACTGCTGGCTGTAGGAGGCCAGCCTGTGGCGCACCAACTGGTGTGAACATGCACGCGATATGCCCTCAATAGCAAATGTAAACGAAGAGTGTTCGATTGGGCTTAGATGTCCCATGTCCATAAGCTTTTGTATAAAGCCCCTTTGGTCTTTTTTCGTTATCTTTTTCTTCAACCCTTCTACATCTGAAGGGCTGTAGCAGAGCTTGGCGGCCATAGCTACTAATTCCTCTGGCTCAGGGGTATATCTCAGCAGCATTACCTTTAGTCTTGTCTCACCCATTGTGATTGTCCTATTGAAAGCTTTCTTTGGTGGAAGGGAAAATCCCTGTTTCCACTTCTTCCTTATATTGCTTAAGGGCGTTTAGTGTCTCGGTTTTTAAGCCAGCGTATTTCTTAACAAATTTTGGAACAAACCGCTCAAAAAGCCCCAGTACGTCATGAAGCACGAGGATTTGCCCATCGCAGTCAGCCCCTGCCCCAATACCTATTGTGGCAATGGACAACGAGGCAGTTATCTGAGCAGCCAGGGCGCTTGGCATTGCCTCAAGGACAATGCTGAAGGCCCCTGCGTCCTCAAGTTTTTTTGCATCCTCGATTAAGATTTTTCCCGCCTCCTCTGTCCGGCCTTGTACCTTATAGCCGCCCATTCTGTATATAGCCTGCGGGGTAAGCCCTATATGTGCCATTACAGGTATCTCGGCGCGCACTATCGCCTTGACTTGTGGGATAATTTCGCTGCCGCCTTCTATCTTCACCGCCTGGGCGCCGGATTCCTTTATAAATCTTGCCGCGTTTCTCACCGCGTCCTCAACAGAAACCTGATATGACATAAAAGGCATATCCCCTATTACCATGGACTTCTCTACGGCACGTGACACAAGCCTTGTGTGATAGAGCATCTCATCCATTGTCACAGGCAGTGTGTTATCAAGCCCCTGCACTACCATTGCAAGGGAATCGCCGACTAAAATGCCGTCAAATCCCGCCTCATCCACTATGCGCCCAAACGTATAGTCATATGCCGTTATCAGTGTGAGCTTCTGGCCCTTTTGTTTTTTATCCCTGAAATGTTGTATCGTGGCCCGCGCCATCTTCTATAGCAACCCCGCCCTTTGTAAAATCTCCGGTACCTTGTCCTCCATGCCAATTGCCATGATATGCACGCCGTCACAGATGTTCTCTTCCTTGAGCTGCTTAATATGGCGTGCCGTGATGCTTAATCCCGTGTCCAGGGCCTTTTCCTTGCCTGCTGCCTTAAGTTCGGCTATCAGTTCCGGCGGGACTTTTATGCCTGGGACATTGTTATTCAAAAAGTTCGCCATACCGACGCTTTTTAAGACAACAAGGCCGGCCATAATCTTAGCACCCGTCTTTTTGGCAAATGTCATAAAGCTCTTAAACTTCTCTATGTCGTAGATGGCCTGTGTCTGAAAGAAATTAGCGCCTGCACGTACCTTCTTCTCGAACTTCATAAGCTGCGGCTCAAGGGGATTTGCCTCCGGGGTTACAACTGCACCCTGGAAAAAACTCGTCGTGCCCTTTAAGTCATTTCCGTGCATGTCCTTACCCTTGTTCAACGAATCGACGAGCTGAAGGAGCTGGACGGATTCAATGTCATAGACGGACTTCGCCCCCTTCTGGTCTCCTGCTGTGACGTGGTCGCCGGTCATGCAGAGGACATTGTGTATGCCCAGCACTGATGCTCCAAGCAGGTCTGACTGTAGAGCTATGCGGTTTCTGTCGCGGCAGGTCATCTGAAGAATCGGCTCAAGCCCCTGTTCCATTGCTATTTTACATACGGCAAGCGAACATATCCTCATCACGGCAGACTGGTTGTCTGTAACGTTCACCGCGTCTATCTTGCCTTTGAGGATGTGCATGTCGTGAATCATAGTTGCTATATCGGTACCCTTTGGCGGGCCGACTTCGGCAGTAACGACAAATTTGCCTGATTCGATGGCTTCTTTAAAACTCATTTTAGCTTCTCCTTTTTTCGCATATCTCACCGTCAGTGCCCTGCAGCTGTGCTGCGTCCGGCTGACTAGGCCTTCAGGAAAATGCTTATTATTTGTGTACTGTCCTCATGATTTCAGCGTTATCACTTTCTTACGGTATTATATCATATCCATCGTGGATTTTTAACTATCCTATATAAATAAACATATAGTTTGGTCTCGTTATTGAAATTTGAGCAACCATGTGTTGGCATTAAGCTATGAATAACCTACTGAATACTTATGTAAATATGATATTCAAGCCAAAACACGCTCAAGTGCTGGTGTCTATCGGTGTATTATCTTTCACAGTCTATGTGGTTTCCAGCAAGAAGGTCAAAAAGTATCCCTACTTCGTCACCAATGCCCTCCACACTTATAAAAATACAACACAAGCCAGTCTTATGCCAGTCAGCCGTATATTGTTACACAGTTTATACCATGAGCATGTACTATTAATCTTCAAGCAAAATCATGCTTTTTCAACAGACCGTCATGACTCTAAGGCTCGAAACACTTCAACCAGCAAACCCTTTCCTATATATAAATTACGGATTCTGTCTACCATCTCCTTTTGTGAAGTCTTATTTAAGGCTTGAACAATTGCAGCAATATCCTCTTTTGGATAAGTAGGAAATGTTCCAGCGTTAAGCATTTTTATATATATCTCTCCTACTTTTTCTGGTGTATTTTCAACATGACTTAAAAGATATTCAACGAATAATCCATCATTATTTTCTTCTATTGAAGAAATTGTGTCATCAAGCCAATTTTTAATATCATCATCAATCGTATCCACAAGACAAAGCCAATTCCCTAATTTTGATGCTATAATGCTGTACTGTTCTCTGTCGATTAGATGGTCATTTACCTTAAGCATAGGGCTAATAATATTAATAATCATCTTCCATAATGGTTTGACTTTAGTTCGAATCTTTTCATTAATTTTATCTCTGAATTGCCACACAAAAGAGACCATTTCAGACAATTGTTTAGTGTTGCCTGCGATAACCATCTTCTTGATTAAACTATTCTTATCTGTCGTGCTTTCCCAGTCTGCAAGATATCCTAGTACAATGTGTTGAACCACTTTATCAGCTGCAAATTTATCAGCAAACTCAAAATTGAGAGCCTTATTATAGTGACCATGTTCTTTATGGAGTTTATAAAAAACATCATCAATAGTCGAGTTCATAACTATATATCCAGTAAAGGCAGATTCCCATTGTTCATCATTATTTAGATCAAATATTTTATTGAAATAATCAGTTGTCCATTTTTTATCAATGAAGTACAAATATGATATATACCAACCTGCAACAAACGAAAATTCGATACTTCTGTCCTTCGTTCCATCAAGTCGATCTGTAAATTCTTTTTTCATTGATTCATTCCAGCGATTTATTTTACTTTTGCTATATAGTTTTGTAAAATGGAATGAATAATTAATAGCAGCTATAAAGACTTTTTCCATAGATGAATTTATTACTTTAGTTACAAAATAATTCACTGTTTTAATATCAGATGTCTTTATATCAGACTTCACTTTATCTATAAAAACAAGCAGAATCCTTTCAACAATAGGTAAAAGCTCAGGTGTGAATGCTGGTCTGTCATTTTTTACTCCTTCAGTGATTAAATCCGCAGTTGTGTTTGTAATCCAGAGGTTATAGTTGTACTCATTGCCTTCAGATTTCGAAGTCCAAAAATCAGCACTGCCAAGTATGGCCTCAATAAAGCTGAGAATTTTATCCCATTTGAATTCCTTATTATTTTTCCATGCTTCCTCAAATCCTCTGAGAATTTCATATTGATATTTTCGTGGTATTTTCAACAAAGGCTCTAAATCATGGGAATAACTAACGGGATCGTTTGAAACAAATTTTCTTATGGAAGAAGCGAGATTTATCCTAGTAAAATCCAGTCTAAATTCAGAATCTTTATCATCCGAATATTCATTTATATATTTTACACGTTCAACGCTGGTCATATTCTTAAAGTCTTCCTCATCAATTGGACTTGTTTCTTCAATAACCCCAACACCTGATGACCAGAAGTGGAATCATGGGTGGTCATAAGATGCATCATTTATAGCATGGTATTCATCATACTTTTTCTTTACATCAGGATTTGCACTATCAAGCGACAATAACCATTCTTTCTTATAATATGCTTCATACGATGCTCTTTTTTCATGGTTTTCCTTAATTTCATCCGGCACGTAAAGTTCCATTGAATCTATCCAGCCTAAAAGCAAGTTAATCTGTTGTTGGCTGAAGTCTTTGCAACGAGATTTCAAAAGCTCATAAAGTTCATGCATTGTTAGAGGACTAAGAGGGTTTCCTTCTATATTCCAAAGAAGATGAGAGAGGTTTTTATAGTGATGCCTGATAGTGTGATAGGCTAACCTTTTCATGATGTCATGCTTACTTTTGAGCATATCATTAACAATAGCTTCAATTTCTTTTGGTTGTGAACTTTCCAGCATATCCCTAATAAAATGAACAAGCTGACATTCATATTTATCAGGAAATCTCGTTTGTGGGTGATCTTCTATAGTAGGTATCCATATAAAACTGAATCTACCATTATACTTGGTTAATATTTCCTTTACTTTTTCAAGACCAACCCGTACTGCATCAACAGGACAGAGAGATGCAATCCCACTTTTGTTTTTGTCAATAGTTTGTTTAAGATAATATATATCCATACCAGAAATACACCTTCGATCACCGCTAATGTCCAGCTCTCGGTATAGAAAAATTACTTTAAGCAATTCTATTATGAGATCAATATTTTTTTCATGTATCAGCTTCGGTAGAAATAACTCACAAATAACACGATCCATCAATGAAGTAGCAAAATTGGAGTAGATAGCATCTTTAATAAAATCTATGTGATTTTTATTGATATAACTTATTGGAATATGTGAAATAATTTCTAATATTTTCGAGTCGGTCTTATAATTATCAATTCTTTTTCCATCAACGCGGTACGATATAATTCCATTAACGATTTCAATCAATATTTCTGTAACTTCTTCTAATGGATTCTCTTCATTTCTTAAGGACATATTCTTCAGCGCATCAAGTATGTTCCATGAAGGTACAGTGTAGTATCCCTTTTTGTTATGTACCTCTTGTGGTTTAGGGTTATTATTTGGGTTAAAGTATCCTGCCCCCTTTAAGGGTATAAGCCATTTAATAGGTTTGCGATCAACTGCAAGTATTTTGAAGAAATAATCCTCCAAACTTTTGTCATTTTTTATTTTCTGAAGAGTTCGCATGATTTTAGTCTTGCTCTTGGTTTGCATTACAGCATCTAGTTGCTCAAATGATTTAGGTAAAAAATCTGTAATTTGGTTTATCTCCTTATTCCAATGCTTTATTACATCTTCAAGCTGCCTGTAACCTTTCTTATCAATCGCATATGCACAAATGTTAATGCGTAGATCACTGTAATAAGATTGCATGTATTTGAGTATATTTTCCTGTCCTGTGTATAACGGGTAAAGCATGAAATGCCTCGGAGGAGATTTAATCTTATTATTTTTATCTTTCCTAAGAAGAAAATCTAATATCTCAAACTCACCTAATCCGTATCCTATAAACAATACAGTATATTCACGAAAGATACGCTGAAGAAAGGTGCCAAAATCAGAATCATTATACCGCTCCATATATGAGGCTACAGTGAATATTAATGAGTCTGTTTCACGGATTGAACCATGTATATGATAGAGATTTGTTTGATCTATTTTATTATACTTAAAGTTTTGTCTTTGATATAAGATATTTGGAGTGTTAAAAAGCCTATCAAAATGTGTATCTGCGTTTGTAGTGATAAACAATCCTCTCAGCTTATATATATCATCATATATATTTGGTATGGCTATATCTTCATCTTCTTTTAAAGAATTTTTCATAATATCATAAAAAATATCTATTTTATTACTACCATTCATAATATGATAACAAATTGATATTGTTTTCTTATGATCCTGTATTTTAGAAAGTTCTTCACTTTCTTTAAAGTTAATAAATCCTTTATCATAACACTTCTTGACCAAACTATTTGCAAGCTGATCCCATCGCTCACAACCAACTATACTAGATACTCCAGCACCAATAAAAACCGCTAACGTCCCATTATTGACAGATTCCTTGATTTCTTTAGGGACATTCGGTTTGAATAAAATCTCATCAGACACCAACACCTCTAAATAATTATCTTTCGTAAGAATACCACAAATCATCTCATTTATGCAAGACAATATCTAATAATTTATCTTGATTTGTAAATATATAATCCTAAAAAAAAGCAGTATAGTTCGATAAACTGAGAAATAACAAGGGTTTTGCAGGAAAAAGCACTCACCTAAAAGTAGGTAAAAAGTACTGCTCTGCAGATGCTAAAAACCTTTGTAAAACAAGGCTATAAGCCAGTCTTAGCTGTTTTCAACTGCCGTTTTTAGGATAATTGTCTTTTAACGATTTTCACATAATTCTTTAAGATGATTATGTTGCTGATTATTTGCAAGAATGACAAATCATGTACTGAAGTTGAAATGCAGTATTCGCCATTAATAACATGGGTCAGGATTTTTTCATTCGTATCATTAAGGGTCTCATAATAGAACAGAATGAGGGCTCTGCCCTCAAACTCCCGGCAGGGAACTTGTCCCCTGCACCCCATCTAACGGGGCTTCGCCCCTTTGAATCGTATTATTATGAGACAGTTAATAAGTTAGTTGAGGCGCAGGAGTCAAACATCGGAGGACTGGGTCAGGCTTTCCATGTACTCTGACCATTCAAACGGCAGGGCGTGCTTTTTTCTTACATTACAGTCCTTGCAGGCAGCCGCTATATTAGACTTAATCGACATCCCACCTTTTGAGACGGGGATTATATGGTCCATGGTCAGCTCCGATGGCGGGATGGCGCTATTGCAGTAGTAACACTTGCCGGTTGAACATTTGTCCTTCCACCACAAGGTCTTACGCAGCAGGCGTGCCTTCTGCTTTTCTCTTTTGGCGAATGCCTCGTTTATCTCGTTAATACAGGCGATTTCACTGTCCGGTGCTGAGTTACCTGCCCTTTTTTGAACTCTCTTCGGCATAGAATTTCTTATATAATATCTCCCACTCCGAACTACCCTCTGTGAGTTTCTTGCTGAAAGACGAGAGCTTTCTCCTCACATCGGCATCAATTTCTTCCCCAGTTTTGATCTCAGCGGCTATGGATTTCTTTATCTCCTTCCGAATTATAGAGTCATCAGCTTTGGTGGTTATCAAATCTTTTCCCTTAAGCGCAATCAGCAGGATATGGGATAAGTGATTGATCTTATCGTCTGAGAGCATCATATGACGATATTTCTTTCCTTAACAAGTCTATGCTTTGTCATGTCGAAAAGGGATTTATAATCAAGCCGCTTTTTTTCGATTTCACCCTCGTATGACCTTAATATCTCGCGTACCTCGTCATTGAGCCTGTCCTCGGCCATCATCTCGTAGAGGATTACCTGCTCCGCCTCTCTAAGCAGCTCCTCGTGTGACACTTTGCTTTCTATAAGGCCGCTTTTAGCAAGGTCGTTAATTATCTTACCCGAAATAAAATGTATCCATGTCTTTGGAACCCTCATGGCTATTTTTCCATGAACGACAGAAGCGCTATATTTCTTGCCCTCTTAACAGCCTCGGTCAGCTCTCTTTGATGCCTTGCACATGTGCCGGTCATCCGGGACGGCAGCTGTTTGCCTCTTTCCGTTATATACGATTTTAGAGTCCTTGTATCTTTGTAGTCTATGAACGGTGTCTTCTCCGCACAAAATCTACAAAACTTCTTTCTCATAAACCTCTTGAACTTCACGTGTTCTGAACCTTTGCCCTTTTGTACCATTAGAATACGCTCCCGAAAATTAGTTTATTAAAACGGCAATTTTCTAAAACGGTTCAAGGTCCGATACCTCGTCAGGGGGTGTGAACTCCCCGCCGCGTCCGCCCTTCGCTGCCGGTTCGCCTCGTCTTGGAAGAAATTTAACCGTCTGGGCCAGGACTTCAAACTTGCTTCTCTTCTGCCCCTCAGTCTCCCACTTCCTTTCTCTCAGCCTTCCTTCTACCAATATACCGCTGCCCTTACTTAAATATTCCCCGCAGTTTTCCGCCTGCTTTCCAAGCACGGTTATGTCCATAAACAATACCTCATCCTTCCACTCATCCCCTTGCTTGGCCCTCGAGTTTACTGCTATGGCGAATGTAGCATAGGCTACACCCTGTGGCGAGTACCTCAGTTCGGGGTCTCGCGTAAGATTACCCATAAAAATAACCTTGTTATACATACTATTCGCCCCTCTTATTATTCCGTAGAGGCTGAAGCAGCGGCGGCTTCCCCAGCCTGCTTTACAGCCTCAGGTGCGGGAACAGCCTCTGGCGCAGAATGCTCAGCGGCCTTCGCTTCGATTGCCTGCAAGGAATTTTGCAACGCTATGATCTCTTTCTTCCGCAGCTTTATTATCATAAACTTGAAGACTGAGTCAAACACCTTGTACAACTCCTCAAGCGGTTTTATCGCCGTTGGTGGTGACTTAAAGACAAAAAACAGGTAGTAGCCCTTTTCATGCTTATTTATCTCATAGGACAGCTTTCTCCTGCCCCACCTTTCATGTTTCAGCACTTCCCCCTGCATCTTCTCTATCAGGTCAGTTATACGCTTTTCAGCCGCGTCTATCCCAGTATCTTCTAACGCCGCATCCAGTATCACTATATTCTCGTAGTAGTTCATCTATACCCCAATACCCTCCTGTCTGTGTATTTTTCCATACCCTTATCGTCAAGTGATATATTTTCTAACATAACCTGACTATAAAAATCAACCATTCCTGAATCCACCATAAAAAAATAAAACGCAGCATTACGGTTTGAGGCATCTGTAATGCTGCAGCGCTGCCAATATATCTTTAAAATAAAAATAATTGTTGATTTTATATATCATAAAATAGTACTATTAGCCGGAGGTTGTCTTATGAAGACTGCTAAAATAATATCAGTAACAAATCAAAAAGGCGGCGTAGGCAAGACCACTACAGCAGTAAACTTGGCCGCAGGGTTAAACAAAAAGGGCAGGAAAACCCTCCTTGTTGATATTGATTCTCAGGGAAACGCCTCTGCTGCCCTGGGTTTGATAATCGAAGACGACACGAGGACTATAAAAGACCTTCTCATGAACCGGCAAGACCCGCGTGATTTTATCACCAAAGTAGACTCTGTAGAGATAATCCCATCGAACAATTCCCTGAAAGATATCGAAGACACCCTGCTTAAGGACAAGGGTTTCGAGACGTTTAATGACTCTGTAGCACCGCTGGCAAATGATTACGAATATATAATAGTAGACTGCCCGCCAAGCGTGAATGTTTTCACTAAAAATGCCCTGAAGGCATCACATGAGATAATTATTCCGGTAGATGTTGGATATTTCTCACTGCTGGGACTAAAGCAGCTCCTTGAGGAAATAGAAAGATTTAAAATGGAATTAAACCCGCAGATGGAGATACTTGGCGTGCTTGCCTGTAAATATGACCGGAGGACATCCCTCTCTGCGCAGATTTATGAGACACTGAAACAGAGTTTTCCCGATAAACTATTTAAAACCTATATTCGCCTGAATATAGACATAGTGCGCGCTCAAATAGCTCAGAAGAGCATATTCGGTTATAATAACAAGGGTACAGCCGCGCAGGATTACAATTCCCTGACAGAGGAGATAATAAATGGCTAGTAAGAAGCAGATAATGGATAAACTGAGCGCATTAAATCCTGCCGTACCGACAAAGACAAGGGTTGCACAGGCATCTGCCGCTGCAGCGGCTGCCGGGCAGGCAACAAAGATTGCTGAAACTGTCGCCGAAACGATCACTCCAGCACCAATTATAGCCCCGATTATAGCCCCGATTATAGCCCCGATTATAGTTGGATCGGCGGAACAACCCATTGGCAGTATTCCAGTTGTCGGCATAGCTCCCCCCGTGTACAGCGATACCGGCCTCTGCACTTTTACTCTTTTTGTTGATAACATGGCAGCCCTGATGAAAGTAAGAGATGAGTTTAATAAAAACTTTATTAATATCAATGCTATGATGATGGACAGTTTTAACAAAACATTGACAATAACCTTCGACACGATGAGACACAACTATGGACAGTTCGTCGAGAGTTTGAAATATTTTATGCCGACAGTGTTTCAAAAAAGAATGTAGGAGCAGACCATGCGGTCGCCCCGGTGTTTGCGGCAACACACCGCTGCCGGGGAGGAAAGTCCGAGCTCCGCATGGGCAGGACGGCTGCTAACGGCAGCCGGGGGCAACCCCAGGGAAAGTGCAACAGAAATCATACCGCCGCACGGTCACGCTGTGAGGTAAGGGTGAAATGGTGAGGTAAGAGCTCACCGCCTCCTGTGGCAACACAGAAGGCAGGTAAACCCCGTCCGGAGAAAGGTTGAATAGGGCTTGCTTTTCGGGCTGCCCGCCCGATTCCTTAGCGTTTAAAGCGAGGCAGGCCGGGTACCAACCGCACAAGGCAGCAGAGCGATCTCTGTCTCAGATGAATGGCCGCGCAACACAGAACTCGGCTTACGGTCTGCTCTTATTTATAACACTGGCAAAGTATGGGGGCAAAGCGCGGGGTTATCATGTCTCTAAGAGCGTTATAACAACCCGCGCTAACAAAAGGGAGAATATTTTCGGAATTTGGGGCGCGTCAGCCCTCGATTCTAAACGCATATTCCTCTATGACGGTATTCACGAGGAGTTTTTCGCACATATCTTGTACTTTTTTCCCGGCCTCTTCAATCGGCATCTTGTCATCAAGGGACAATACAATATATTTGCCCACCCTTACGTCTTTAACGCCCTCGAACCCCAGGTTTTTCAGCCCGCCTGATACGGCCTTCCCCTGAGGGTCTAACACCTCCGATTTCAGTTTGACAAATATCTCTGCCTTCATCGTACTATCATTTCCTCATCCTATCTTTCCTCATCAAGCTCATGTTAATCAAGAATGCTGTCAAGTGCGCTCTGGGCTTGGCTTTCAAGGTCCTTTGTCTGCTTCCTGAGCTTAAACAGTTCATCAGTTATACTTAACGACGCTATCAATGAGGCCTTCAGCGGGTGTATGTTCGGCGAGGACTCAAACACCTCCTGACATTTCCTGTTCAGGTATAAGGCCAGCTCCATTACATATTCGTCCGGACCGTCTCCGCTCAGGATATACTTATGCCCCATTATATAAACTTCTGCGCTGCCCATATGGTTATATCTCTATTGAATCAAGTTCGCCAAGTATGGCGTCTATCTGCTCGGACACTGAGTTTTTATCGTTTGTGATGCTATCGATTTCTGTGTTTTTATTGCTCAACTCCTGCTTAAGAGTATTCGCCTCGTTCTGGCTTTGCGCCAACAGCCCTTCGAGTTCTTCTACACGCTTTTGCAGTGTGTCTTTCTCCTGCTTCAGCGTCTTTGCCTTTTCTATGACTGAGGATATCTTTTCCTCCAGACTTCTTAACTTATCCATTAATACTACCTCCTTGTTTAAATACAGAACACATTCCTTACAATAACAAAAACCCTAATCTTATGTCTACATCATTTGGCAGTCGAATGCAAAATTTACTGCCTCACCGTCGGGATTAGATCCTCTGGTATATTGAAAATATGTCTTTAACACCCGCTTTACATATTTTTCCGTTTCGTCGTATGGAATATCTTCAATAAACTCATCAATAGCCTTGTAATGCCACGCATCAAGCCACTTATACACTATATGCTCCCCTGCGTTGTATGAGGCAAGCGCTGTCGGCACACAGCGCATCTCCCTGACAAGTTGGCTTACGTAGTAGCCCCCGATGAGTATATTTTTTCTTGGATTGAAAATATCGCTGTCGCTGTCTATCTTCTCTTCCACGATGCCAGAATATTTTTGTGCCGTCTGAGGCATCAACTGCATTAAGCCGATAGCCCCTGCCGGTGAATATGCGTCCTCCTGAAAACGGCTCTCCTCTCTTATCACTGATAGTATGAGCAGCGGATTAATGGAAAACCTCCTTGCGGCCTCATCCACCGTTGACTTATAGGCATATGGGTACAGCAGCCGGTGTGTCTTTGACGAGTAGTGGAGATTCCCGGCAAGTAGTACGGAGTGGCGGTACATTGACGCCTCATTAAGCATCACAGCCGCTTGCATCATTACAGTAGAGGGATACTGACTGGCGTGCTTTGCTATGTAGAGGCTCTCAGTCTTTATGGCGTCCTCTATGTTTAGCTCAAGTAAAATGGCAAGCCTTCTCAGTTCGTCATGGTCTCTTGCCACCTTTAGCTCTGCTTGATGGATTAAGGCTGGCTGTCTGGCTGTCTTGTAATATGACAGGAATGCATAGAAGTCATCGCCAGCAGTTAGCTGCTTATACAAGGCAGCGGGGTCTTCATTGTTGTTTTCAAGCGATCTGGCCATCCAGTAAAGGTATTTAGAAGTGCCGTATTTCGTGTGTAATGAGCTGAATATTTTATAAGAATCACTATATTTACCTGTTAAAAAATATGTCCAGCCAATATGCCAGAGTGCCTTTTCAGCTACAAACTGGTTTTCCTTCAGGGAATTGAATACTGACAGAGCCTTGCTGACATTTCCGCTGCGCCGGTAGTACAAGCCATGAATCAGGGTTAATTCGGCGGCATTCTTAGTGTTGGCAGGGTCGAGGGCAGCAAGCTTTTCACGAAACTTATCATACATCCCTGCCCTGTAGAGCGATCGAGCCTCGTAGTAGGTCATGCCGATTTTATTAAAATAGACTGATGCTTCTTTATAGTTTTTTTGTTTAAATAGCGCCATAGCTATGTTTTCAGTGTATTGTTGTTTTAAAGAATCGGGGGCGCGGGAGATATTTGCCCTGAGTTCGTTTTCAGCTTCCTTGTAGCGGAACTTGTTTATCAGGTTTTTTGCCCTTGTTAGTATGGAAGAGGGGCTTAGGGTCTCGGTGTCAATGTATTTTGCCGCCTCTGCTGAACTCTGTCCACCGGTCAAATAAACGCGCGTGAACTCACGCAGAGAGTCTTTTTCCCTGTCGTGCTCGCCAAGCATTTTGGCATATGTCAATCTCAGTGCGTTGTCATCGGGGTTGTCCCTCAGGTATTTTTCAATCAATGTGATCGCCCGTTCTGACTGCGATTTAGTTTCTATTTTGATCTCATATTGGAGGACATTTTTTATGAGCGGCGAGTTGGGGTAGTCGTTCTTTATTTGGGAGAGATCACTCAGCGCCTTTTCCTTGTCTGACAGACCGTCATATGCCTTAGCCCTCCAAAACAGGGCATAGTCGGTCAGTAGATTTTGCTTTTCCATGAACGTGGACAGCTCTTTTACTGATTTTTCATAGTCCTTGTTATTCAGCGCGGTATGCCCTTCTTTTAAATATAAATACAGTTTGTCGGCTGCGTGGGCGTCTTCCACCGGCGCAAAGGCCATCAGCAATAATAATGTTAAAAATCCAATGATTAAGTGTCTCATATGTTTGCCTGCATGATTCCCTTTTGCCTGGCCATATCTAACAGGGTATCGATTGCCCGCCTTCCCTCGCTGCCCGAGATACCCGAATCTGTGGTATAGTCATTAACGTAGAGCTTGATGTGGTTCGTGATAACCTCATCTGAGAGTTCCTGGCTGTAGCGCCTGACGTAGTCCATTGTCTCATTTGTGTTGGCGTAGGCATATGAGATCGACGCCTTTATCGCATTGTCTATCAGTGTGCGCGTATGTGGAGGAATTGTACTCTTTGCAGCAATTACACCTAGTGGAACCGGCAGGCCGGTAGTCTGTTCCCACCATGCACCCAAATCTTCCACTAAATTCAGTCCATAGTCCTTGTACGTAAACCTGCCTTCGTGGATTACCAATCCACAGTCGGCAATCCCATCCCTTATTGCAGGGATTATCTTATCAAACGGCATCACGATTACATTTTCCCTCAAATGACAATCATACAGACTTGCAAGGACATACGCAGTTGTCATTAGCCCGGGAATAGCCAGCCTTTTCCCTCTTAGTTTTGGCAGTCTTTCCTTTGAGACCAAAAGCGGCCCGCAGCCCCAGCCCGCAGCCCCGCCGTTTCTAAGCAGTTCGTAGCCGTCCTTGATATGGCCATATGCCGCCGCCGATACCTTGGTTATGTCCAAACGTCCCTCAAGTGCCATCTGATTTAGGGTCTCTACGTCCTCAATATGCTCAACAAAATCAATCCCACCATCTACCCCGGCTACCCCGGCTACCCCGGCGCAATCTATCTTTTTATGTACAAGGGCATAAAAGATAAACGTGTCGTTGGGGCATGGTGAATATCCCAGTGTATATCTTTTTATCATTTAATCACAAGTTGTAATCAACTGGTAACAAGCGTCACCGGCTGATGCCCCTGCTACCCCGGCGGCCACGTAAAAAGCCTTCCACCAAGTACATGCAGGTGGATGTGAAACACGCTCTGCCCTGCATCTCTGTTACAGTTCATTACCATTCTGAATCCTTTGCCAGCGATATTTCTATCCACTGCTATCTTGTTTGCAGCCTGAAACATGATTCCAATAAGGGCATTGTCTGTGCTGTCGATTTCAAGACTTGTTGAGATGTGTTTTTTTGGTATTACGAGGACATGGACGGGGGCTTGAGGGTTCAAGTCCTCGAAAGCCAGCACAAGGTCATCTTCATAGACAAGCCTCGCTGGTATTTCTTTGTTGGCGATCTTGCAGAATATACAGTCCATGCTGTACCTCCTGATATATATATATAAATATCGAGTTGTCGGCGCATCAGGCCAATGTGACCAACGTATTAAATATACCACAATTCGTGTTGTTTTATACATACCCTAAACCCGATATAGAGAAGCGAGAAAAGTAAAAAGCCCTCGTGCTTAAAGGGCTGCAGATGATATAAAATATCACCTGAAAGGTTAATCAAAAAAGCAGAAGGGCTATATGTGTATGGTAGCACAAACTTTATTTCCGTACAAGCTGGAAACGCCGAGAGAGAAATTAACTGCCCACGGAGGGTTAGTGTGGGATTTACCCTTTAACTGGTATCTCTTCTTCTCTTCCGATAATAACCGGTCTATTGTCGCAGGACTTATTTTGCAAATCTTATCCCTTGTACCACTGTCAATCACGATCTCCTTATGAGTTTCAAGTATCGGGATTACATCTTTGAGTATTGGACTCAGACGTTTGCCGCAGATACAGTCCATTATGTACCATGTCTTTTTCAGCACTGACAATACCTTTTCATCGTAGTCCCTTCTTCTCTTTGATCCAGCCTTACATCTATTACTATAATTATCCTCGCTGATACCGCTATTTTCCTTCCATGCTGACTCACTGGCGTAACATCTGTCATACCCTAACGTTTACCTTTCCTATAGTTTTTTCGTGAGGCAATTCGGCTATTTGCATATCCAGCCAATATTTGATATAATACTAATGATGTAAATACAGTATTTGGGGGATATTAATGTCAGGCCACTCAAAATGGGCACAAATAAAACGAAAAAAGGCGGTTACAGACTCGCGTAAAGGCAAGGTCTTCTCCAGAATTGTTAAAGAGGTCTCCGTTGCCGCAAGAATGGGCGGCTCAGACCCTGAAGGTAATCCACGTCTGCGTACCGCTATTGACAAGGCCAAAGAAGTCAATATGCCGCTTGATAACATCAAAAGGGCTATACAAAAGGGCGCTGGTGAGCTTGGCGGCGCTATGTACGAAGAAATAATCTATGAAGGCTACGGGCCGGGCGGCGTTGCTGTCCTTATCGAGGCCATGACAGACAACAAAAACAGGACCGTTGCAGAGATCAGATACGCCCTGACAAAACACGGCGGAACTCTGGGCGAATCCGGCTGTGTTGCCTGGATGTTCTCCAAAAAAGGCTGTATCTTAATCGATAAAAAAGCCGTATCCGAAGATACCCTCATGACCGAGGCGCTTGAGGCCGGAGTCGATGACCTGAAAAACGACCCCAATGACGACATGTATGAACTAATTACTACCGCTGAGGACATGGCTGCCGTAAAGGCACATTTAGAGAAGGCATCTATTGCCGTCTCCTCGTCAGAGATTACTATGATTCCCGGCAGCTATATTCAAGTCGATGACCCCACAGCACAAAAGATGATGCGAATAATCGACGCCCTCGACGAGCTTGAGGATGTCCAAAATGTCCACGTTAATTTCGATCTGCCCGGCGAGGAGCTGTAATAAGCAAAATGAGGGTATTTCCCATGCGCCGAAACACAACATGCCGCCCTTTTTGTGAGGTGCTTGGTTATCTTTTACTGATTATTGCGTTATTAACCGGCATAACTCCACTCTATGCCGCCCCTGCCACTGCTAAGATGTCCCCCGAAGAGGAGACTTCTGTCTCCATATACAAGCAGGCAAGCCCCTCTGTAGTAAATATTACCACCACTACATTGGTGCAGGACTTCTTCTCCGTCTACCCGCAAAAAGGCTCCGGCTCCGGTACAATTATAACCCCGGAAGGCTATGTTCTCACTAATTATCACGTCATAGAGGATGCCTCCGAGATTGGCGTCACAATGATTGACGGCAAAAAATACACCGCAAAATTCATAGGCGCTGACCAGGACAACGACATCGCAGTGATAAAAATTATCACTGACAAACCTGCTGCCTTTAAGACTATCGAGATGGGCCTCTCCGAATCCCTGCAAGTAGGCCAGCATGTCTATGCCATTGGAAACCCGTTTGGGCTAAACTCAACCATGACAAATGGTATTGTAAGCGCCCTTGGCCGCCCGCTCACAACAAGTTCAGGCAAGGTAATCGACAACGTCATTCAAACAGATGCAGCCATTAACCCCGGCAACTCCGGCGGCCCATTAATCGATACCGGCGGTAAAATTATAGGTATCACAACCGCCATATTCACACCCACTGGCGGCAACGTCGGCATCGGATTTGCCATTCCTATAAGTGTTGCAAGGGCGCTTGTCCCTGATTTGATTAAGCATGGAAAGATCAGAAGGCCGTGGATTGGAATTGTTGGAGTTCCCCTCTGGGAGAAGCTCTCAAAGGCGCTTGGCCTCCCTGTCAGCACAGGGGTACTCGTATCTCAGGTCGTCAAGGACAGCCCCGCCCACAAGGCCGGCATCAAAGGAGGTAACAGACCGGTTGAAATCAGCGGCACGGTTATCTACCTGGGGGGCGATATAATTTTAGAGGCCGCAGGGGTGAAGATTAACTCCCTGCAGGATTTATCTAAGGCGCTCAAGGACAAAAAACCAAATGACATCATTGCAGTAAAACTCATCCGCGGCTCACAGACAATTGTCGTAAACTGTGTCGTGGAGCTGAAATCATAATGACAGACCGGAGGACATAGTCTATGAAAACCTGTGCCGTTGTCCTTGCCGCGGGGCTTGGCAAGAGAATGAAATCAGCAACGCCTAAGGTTGTCCACAATCTGTTAGGCAGACCCGTTGTCACATACCCGGTAGAGGCGGTCAAGGCCGTTACAGGGGTATCGAAAATCGTGCTGGTTATCGGAAGACACTCAGAAGACAAACTCAAGGCCATATTTAAAGACGACCCTGTGGTATCGTTTGCATATCAGGAGAACCTGCTTGGAACGGCGGACGCCCTTAAGTCCGGGCTTGGCTGCCTCAACGGTGAGCAATTTGACTATACAGTAGTCACAACGGCAGATGCACCACTTATTAGAGGTGAAACGCTTCAGGGCCTTATAGACACACACATCAGTGGCGGCAATGCCGTTACGGTGCTCAGTTTTGTATCAAAAAACCCATCGTCTTATGGCAGATTAATACGAAATCCAGACGGCACTCTCAAAGGTATAGTAGAAAATCCTGATGCCACCGAAGAGGAAAGAAAAATAAACGAGGTAAACAGCGGCATCTACGTCTTTAGCCAACACGCCCTGCCACTGTTGGATATGATTCAGGTCAATGCAAAAAAAGGGGAGTTCTACCTTACTGACATCGTCTCAGTCGCGGCTGAACATGGGCTGAGAGTCGATGCACAAAAGATGCTGGATGAGGACGAGTTCATAGGGATAAACTCACGGGCTGAACTTCTGCAGGCCCTAAACGCCCTGAAGCGCCGCATTAACCGGCACTGGATGGACGAAGGAGTTACTCTGATGGATGAAAACACGACACTCATCTCATCAAGTGTGTCAATAGGACGCGATACGATTATATATCCAAACGTGATATTAGAGGGAAAGACCATAATCGGCGAGGGCTGCGTCATTTATCCAAATGTAAGAATAGTGGATTCCATTATTGAGCGTGATGTTGTGGTGAAGGACTCAACTCTGATAGAGGACTCAAAGATTGACTCCGGGGCGGCGGTCGGGCCGTTTGCCCACCTAAGGCCGGGCGCTGTGATAGGGAAAAAGGCAAAGGTCGGGAATTTCGTTGAGATAAAAAAATCCACGCTTGGCAATAACACAAAGGCATCACACCTGTCTTACATAGGGGATGCCGCAGTTGGTGATAACGTAAATATTGGCGCCGGTACAATTACATGCAACTACGACGGCGTAAATAAGTTTAAGACGGTGATAGAAGACGGCGTATTCATAGGGAGCGATTCACAGTTGGTTGCCCCTGTAACAGTAGGTAAGGGTGCATTCGTAGGGGCAGGGTCAACCATAACACATGATGTCCCGGCTGATGCCCTTGCGATAAGCCGCGTAAGGCAGCGCACAATTATAGACTGGGTTAAGGCGAAGTTTAAAAAATAAGCAAGAATAACATGAGGGCATAAACTATGTGTGGAATAATAGGATACGCAGGGAAAAATAATTCAATAGGGATAACCATCGAAGGACTAAAGAAACTCGAATACAGGGGGTATGACTCTGCTGGTGTGGCGTTTATAAGAGGAGACAACGGCCTGATGGACATAGTCCGCGCTAAAGGCAAGATTAGCGAACTGATAAACAGGCCCACCCTAAATGGCGTAATGAGCAGCGTTGCAATAGGACATACGCGGTGGGCAACCCACGGCAGCCCCTCGGAAATCAACGCCCACCCACACAGAGTGGACGATATAGCCATAGTACACAACGGTATAATAGAAAATTATATCGAACTCAAGAGAGAGCTGTTAAAAGAAGGGGCAGTCTTTAAGTCCGAAACAGATACCGAGGTCATGTGCCACCTGATAGCGTCGTTTTACAGGAAGGGGCGCTCGTTTGAGGACTCAGTGCTGGAGGCGATAAAACTCCTTCACGGCTCATACGCAGTAAACGTGATATGTGAAAAAGACCCGGGAAAGATTATATGCGCCAAAAAGGACAGCCCGCTTGTCATAGGGCTTGGTGACGGGGAATATTTCTGCGCCTCCGATGTGCCAGCCTTTTTGAGTCACACACGCGATGTCATATTTATGGAAGATAGAGAGATGGCGGTTATCACAAGGGAAGGCGTAATCATCAGGGACTCAGAAGGGGCGATAGTTCACAGAGACCCGACAAAGATAACCTGGAGCCCATCAATGGCAGAAAAGGGCGGCTACAGGCATTTCATGCTTAAGGAGATATTCGAACAACCACGCGCCATTGCAGACACCATAACAGGCAGGGCAAATCTCAGTACCGGAACTGTTAATTTGTACGAATTCGGACTTGATAAAGAGATAATAAGCAGTACGAGAAAAATATTTATAGTCGCCTGCGGCACGTCATGGCACGCAGCCCTGTGCGGCAAATATATGATAGAGGAATTGGCAGGGATACCTGTGGAGATAGACATCGCCTCAGAGTTTCGCTACAGGAGTCCGATAATAGGGAAAGATGATTTATTTATCGCTATTACGCAGTCAGGTGAGACGGCAGACACGCTGGCAGCCCTCAAAGAGGCAAAAAGACACGGTGCGAAGACTATGACCATCTGCAACGTAGTAGGCAGCACTGCCTCGCGTGAGTCTGATTACGTGTTCTACACACATTCGGGGCCTGAAATCGGTGTGGCCTCAACGAAGGCATTTTTAACACAGCTTGTGTCTCTTTATCTGCTATCTATCGCTCTGGGAAGTAAAGGCTCCTCAAAAACACTGGCAATTGATGCGATAAATGAGCTGCTTCACATTCCCACCCTCCTTGAGTCTGTGCTGATAGCCGAGGCGGAGATAGAAAAACTTGCACGCCAGTTGTCCAAATCCAGTGGGTTTTTATTCTTAGGCAGGGGGATCCTCTTTCCTATCGCCCTCGAGGGGGCGTTAAAACTAAAGGAAATCTCCTACATACACGCCGAGGGCTACCCGGCCGGTGAGATGAAGCACGGCCCGATTGCCTTGATAGACGAGGGGCTGCCGGTTGTCATACTCCTGTCGAAGGAGACGCTGTATGAAAAGGTCATATCGAATATCCAGGAGGTTAAGTCAAGGGGCGGCAAAACAGTGGTTATCTCAAACGAGGATGACGACGGGGTCAGGGAGTTGTCAGACCACTTTATATTAGTGCCGCGTGCAAATAAATTTCTGGACGCGATTGTAATGACCCTGCCGCTGCAACTCCTTGCATACCATATAGCGGTAATCAGGGGCTGCGACGTTGACCAGCCGAGGAATCTTGCGAAAAGTGTAACGGTGGAATAAAAATATACCTAAAATACAGAGGAATTTGTTATTATAGGAGTTAGGGAAATGTCTGAGAATCTCTCGTTAGACAAGTTGAGTGAGCAGCAGGAGGCAGCCATAGAATATATGGAGGGCCCGGTGCTTGTTCTGGCGGGGGCAGGGTGCGGCAAGACTCAGCTCATAACCCACAAATACGCCCGCCTTTACAACAAAGACAGGGAAAAGTACAGCACAATGCTTGCAGTAGCGCTTACAAACAAGGCGGCCGACGAGATGAGAGACAGGATTGCCTATGCAATAGGCAGCGACCCCTCAAACAATCTCAAGGGCATGTGGGTAGGGACTTTTTACTCGCAGTGCAACCGCATACTGTTAAAGGAGAAGGCCGCCATTGGGATTACAGGCGATTATGTGATATACGACAGCGAGGACCAGTGCAGGCTGATTCGTCATATTCTCAACGACATGAAGCTCTATGAAGCTCTTTATAAGGGTGTCGCTAGTAAAATAAGTTACTTCAAATCCTCACTTTTGACCCCCGATGAGCTGTTCAGCACGTATAACAATTTCGATTTCGATGAAAAACTCCTCAAGGTCTATGTCCGCTATCAGGACGAGATGAGAAGGACAAATGCCCTGGACTATGACGATTTAATCTCATATACGATAAGATTGTTTGAAGAAAATCCTGATATATTAAACAAGTATCGGGAGATATTTTCCTACATATTAGTTGATGAATTTCAGGATACAAGCTATGCCCAGTACCAGTTTCTTAAACTCCTTGCCACTAACAATATTCTCGTAGCAGGTGATGATGACCAGACTATTTATAAGTCCCGTGATTTTGAATCGGAAAATATACTGGCAAAGTTTGAGGCAGATTTTGACAATGCCAGGCTCATGAGGCTTGAGCAGTCCTTCAGATGTACGCAAAACATACTAAAAGTCTCAGGCAGTGTTATATCGAAAAACACTTACAGGAAACAGAAAATCCTTTGGACAGACAAACAGTCAGGGGAGAAGGTCTGTCACTACTGGTTCATGGCCGAAGAGGATGAGGCGAAGTATATAGCAAAAAACATAAAAGACCTGTATCTGAAAGGGAACTATGCCTATAGCGACATAGCAATACTCTATAGGGTGAACCTCCAGTCGCGTGTAATAGAAGAAGCGTTGAAAAACGAGAGAATACCGTTTAAGGTAATCGGCAGTTCGATGATTTACCACAAAAGGGAGACAAAGGACTTAATCTCATACTTAAGGCTGATGTGGAACAAGGACGATAACGTCAGCATTCGCTGGATAATCAACCAACCCAACAGGGGCATTACGGTCAATACGCTGAACAAGATAGAAAACGAGGCAAAAAAAGAGGGCATAAGCATCTACAAGGCCATAGTAAAGCTCTGTGCCGCAAAGGGATTATCCACTTCTGTAAAGGAGAAACTCAACAACTTTATAGCACTGCTTGACCTGCTTTCGGAAAATAAGTCAATTACCCTTTCTGAGGCGATAAAATTAGTAGGCACTCATACAAGCTACATTGAGGCACTTGATGAAAACGCCTTAAACGACATATCAGAGATAATGTTCCGGTCAGGAAATCTGCCACTAGGCGAGTTCCTCTCAGACGTATCTCTAACAACTACCAACGACGATGTCAGGGGCATGAGTTGTGTGTCTCTGATGACGCTGTATAACGTTAAGGGTATGGAGTTTCCTGTGGTGTTTATAAGCGGTCTTGAAGACGGTCTTATACCATATTTTAAGGCCACAGAGACCAGTGAAGAGCTGGATGAGGAGAGAAGGCTTTTTTATCTTGGGATGACGCGTGCTAGGGACATATTATTTATGACAGGGGCGAAGAAGCGGCGCTTATATGCGAAGTTTCAGAATCAGGAGCCATCCCGATTCCTGAAGGACATACCCAAGGACTGCTGCCTGTGGATAGAGAAAAACGCGATACCGGCAAATGTGGCATCAAAGGCACAGCCGCAGCCACAGCAGCCGGTCGAATTCCCATATAACACCGGCTGCCGCGTAAAACACCCGAAATGGGGAGTAGGGGTTATCAGAGATTGTTACGGCGAGAAAAACGACATCAAGGTAACGGTAAATTTCCCCAACGTAGGCGTAAAGCGCCTCGCGCTGAAATATGCGAATCTGGAAAAAATATAAAGGGGTATAACCTATGGCAGCAAAGATAACAGAAAAAGATGTAACGCACATAGCCGCGCTCTCCCGCCTGAAGTTAAGCGCTGATGAAACCATGATGCTTGGCAGGCAGTTAAACGATATATTGTTATATATAGAGAAACTCAACGAATTGGACACCAAAGATATTGAGCCGACATCGCACATCCTTCCGCTGAAAAATGTCTATCGTGAAGACCGCACGGAAACACCGCTCGAAAGAGACGCCGCCCTCTCAAACGCCCCTGACAAGAATGAACGTTTCTATAAAGTAGCCAAAATAATTGAATGATGCAACACAATTTGGATGTGTCCCCAATAGCCCCTCTCTAAAATCTCGATACCACCCTCATTGCCGCGAATTATTCCGCAAGGCAATTTCTATGCCGGACAGTATTGTATGTGTCCCCAATAGCCCAAGTAATTTACTACGAGCCTGTAGTAGACAAGGCAATACTTAAAAAAAGCAATGGGCAGGGGGCTGTTTTGGCCCTCTGCCCATTAACACCTCATCTCAAATCATCGTTTACTATCCTCATGAGACATCCCATGAGTTTAGGAGGCTGTACCGCTTTACTGCAAACTCGTCATCGTGTTGACAATGCACGTATACACACTAGCCTGTGCCTGGCAGTTAATAACCCAGTCGTCTTTGTCAGGGGC
>LNQR01000029.1 GCA_001541255.1 Candidatus Magnetominusculus xianensis | reverse complement strand
GGGAATCCAGTCCTTACAGCGTTATATGAAAGACTGGATTCCTGCTTCCGCAGGAATGACAAATTTACGCATATGATTGCATTTTAGTATAACTCCCCTTTCTGTATGCTTTTTATTGGCTTTTCGTCAGGAACATCAGTTACAACGCGCTGCTGCGCTTGTTGGGTGTGAGCTTCGCCTCAAGTTGGTATGACTGGCAGTAAATGTCATGAGTGAAATTCTGAATATAGCCCTTGACATGCTGAAAGACCTTTTAAGATTGGAGATAGTGTGAAGAGGTTTGCCATTACCCACTATTTCATATCAGCGCCTCATGCCGCGTCCATGCCACAGGGGTCTTTGTGAATTTCCATCCCTGAACCGGTAGGTTTTCATGCCGCCGGTGGTAATAGAATAAGCGGCTACTGATAATCCCCCCTTTCTGTCATAATATTTTGAACCTGTAACTTCCACTGTCATCCCGGTCTTTGCAGTAAATCCGATTTGGTTGATATACCACCACGGGCCGGTCATCACCTTATAAGTCTTGTCTGCCGCAACCATAGTAAAAACATACGGCCCCATCGCCGCCTCACCGGCCTCTGTTACTACCCCCTGAAGCGTTACCTCGGTGTTTATGTCATATCCGCTGCCATCATCCGCATAGACATTTGGGATTAACAGTAGTACAAATATGATAGTAATCACCATAGACATCGCTCCACAGCCTAAGGCACATTACACGGCTTGGCAGTCTTGCCGCGTAACGTGCCTTGTTCGGATTATTGGTTTGTCCTATACGGGCAGCCATACCCCATGCCTCTGCCCATACCCATGCCTCTACCCATACCTCTGCCAGCAAATGCCGGTCTGCCTGCCATTGCCGGTCTGTTTGCAAACGTCTGTCTCTGCTCCGGCGTCATCTGCTCAACCCTCTTGACAAGTTCACTGTGCAACGCATTTCTCTGCTCAACCGTTGCATTCCACATCGTACCCCTTAATGCGAGCAGATCGTCTGTTGTGTATGTGCTGTAGTCCACTGCATACGCAGCGCCTGCCAAAAGTGTTAGGGTTAATATTACCATAATCAGCGTCTTCATTGTCTTTCACCTCCTTTTAATGTTGTTTATACATGTGATATTGCAATTGCCGTGCCAGAGGTAAAATTGTTAATAATCAGGGGCTTAGGAAACAGTACGATTAATAAGATGCTGATTTTGCATGGTTGCGTGCAAATTTTGCACAGGCTAACTCAGACCATACTCCTTTATCTTGTACTGAAGATTTCTCAGTGATATGCCCAGCGCTGCTGCTGCGTCCTTTCTGCTGCCACCTGCCCGCTTTAGTGCATCTTCAATGGTGCGGCGTTCAATTTCACTCAGGTTCAATGTGTCTTTGTCTACGGGGGCCTCAGGTGGCAATACCTGAATTACCTTTGACGGGTCAATAGTGCCGTCTTTTGACATTATTATTGAGCGCTCAAGAATGTTTTGCAGTTCTCTGACGTTGCCGGGCCAGTCATAGGCTCTCAGCCTTTCAATTACAGGGTCTGAAATCTCTCTGACCTCTTTTCCTATTCTTTTTGATATCGAGGCACTCAGATAGCGGCACAACCGTGCCATGTGAGCAGTTCTCGTCCTCAGCGGGGGGATATTTATTGGAAATACGTTTAACCTGAAAAAAAGATCATTCCTGAACCTTCCAGCGGCGGACTCTTTTTGCAGGTCCCTGTTCGTAGCGCAAATAACACGCGCATCTGTCTTTTGCGTAATCTGAGTAATTGTGCTGCCCAGCCTTTCAACCGCGCCGCCCTCAAGAACCTTCAGAAACTTCGACTGCATGGCCGGGGACATCTCTGATACCTCGTCAAGTAAGATACTGCCCCCTGAGGCCAGCTCAAACTTCCCGCGCTTCAACGCGGCAGCCCCCGTAAACGCCCCCTTTTCGTAGCCAAAGAGTTCGCTCTCCATCAGATTTTCTGGAATAGCTGCACAGTTTATCTCGATAAACGGCCCGCTGCGTTTGCTTAGGGCATGGACAACCCGTGCAATCAGGGTCTTGCCCGTGCCGGTCTCCCCGGTCAGAAGCACTGTTGAGTTAGCTGCGCTGACTGCCGCTACCTCGTCTAAGACATTCTCCATCCCGCCGAAGATTATCTCAAGCGGGGGAAGCCCTTTGAGCTGTTCAGCTTTTAACGCCTCGTTCTCAATAAGCAGGCGCCTCCTGTCATATGCCTTTGCCGCGGCAAACCTAAGCACATCGGGGTCTTGCAGGGGCTTTGATATGAAATCCATCGCCCCCAGTTTCATAGCCCTTACTGCTGTCTCTACAGTGCCATATGCCGTCAGCACGATGATGTCCGTCTCGTGAGATGTAAACTCACTCCGCCTGAACTCCTCTATAAATGTCAGGCCGTCCATCTGAGGCATTTTCATATCTAGTAAAATAAGATGGGGCCGGTAGGTTTCACATATCGACAGGGCCTCTTTGCCGTTTGACGCTGTCTTTATTGTATAGCCTTCAGCCTCCAAAATCCTCATAAGAAGCAGGCGGATGGAGTTCTCGTCATCGGCTATCAGGACTCTATAGTTATCTTTTTTCATGCCGGAGCTATACTGCTTTTATATAAAGGCAGCTTTATAGTTACAGATGTCCCCTGGTCTATCCTGCTTTCTATTGAGATTGCCCCGCCCAGGGCTGAGACCAGATTGGCGGCAATCGGAAGCCCAAGCCCCGTGCCTCTGGCCTTTGTCGTAAAGAACGGCTTCCAGACTTCCTGTAACACTGCGGCGTCCATTCCCTTGCCCGTGTCTGTTATGGTAAGGGTGAGCATCTTTTTATCTCCCTCTACGGTTATATATATTTTATCAGTTTCGGAGTCTGCGGCGTTGGATATTATATTTATCAGGACTTGTTTTAATTTTTCTTCGTCCGTGTTTATCCCATCATTTATCAGGGAAATATGCTTTTCAAGAATAATCCCGTCAGAAATGTTGGCGGCAGCAGCGGCCTCATCTATCAGTTGCCCAAGAAACAGTTGACGGGTTTTCAACTCAGGCGCTCTGGCATAAACCAGCAGGTCATTTGTAAGCCCCTCAAGGCGCAGCGATTCTTTTATGATGACATCAAGGCCCTCGGCTGTGCTGTCTGTTTCCTTGTGCCCTTGCCGAATGTACTGGGCAAATCCCTTAATCGCACTAAGCGGGGTCCTTATCTCATGGGCAAGGACGGCGGCCATCTCACCCAGGGCAGTAAAGCGCTCCTTTTCCTGCGCCCTGAGCTGCATTCTGTCCATCTTTTTCATGTAATATAAAAACGCAAAGACCAACCCCCACATCGCGCCATTTACGACAAGCAGGACAATCAGATGAAGCTGTGCGCCTCTGACGGCCTCCATTGCCGGATATGTGTGCAGTGCTATGGACATCGCCATTGGTGTTGAGCCATGTATCTGTACCGGCATGTTCATCACATAGACCAGCTCGCCGGTCTTTAGGGTTACATAGGCAGTGCCGGGGGTGATACCTTCGCTCTGAGGCCAGGTTTGCCCTATCAGTCTGGGGTTTGAGTGTAATACGATTTTCCTGTCGTGGTCGATGAGGGCAACATAGGCTATAGATTCCCATGGTTGATTTTTCATAATCTCTGCAATCAACCCCTCATCAATCCCTGTGCGGTGGAGGGCCTGATCAAGGGTAATTCCTAAAAAAAAGGCCGTTGATCTGAGGGTTTCCTCAGATGAGCGTCTTGCTATCTCATTGGTTGAGAATGCGCTGAAACCCGACAGCGCCGTAAAGACTACTGCCACTGCAACAACGGCATATCTTCGTTTAACTGGCGCATTCATCAAAACCTGCTCAGACGCCGATTTCATTCAGGCATTCATGATAACTAGGCCCTGCCACCCTTAACACGCGTGATATTGCCGCCAAGATTAGAGATTTTATCTTCGATTTTTTCATATCCCCTGTCCAGGTGGTATATCCTGTCTATCACAGTCTCACCCTCGGCGGCAAGGGCTGCAACAACCAACGACGCGCTTGCCCGCAGGTCTGTGGCCATTACGGGCGCTCCAATGAGTTTCTCCACGCCGCGCACTGTGGCTATGTTGTCCTCTATTTCTATATTTGCCCCCATGCGCCGCAGTTCGGCTACGTGCATGTATCTGTTTTCAAAGATGGTCTCTTTCACAATACTTGTACCGGCGGCCAATGATGTCAGGGCGATAAACTGTGCCTGCATATCGGTTGGAAACCCCGGGAAGGGCATTGTTTTTACATCGGCAGGGCGGAGTGTCCCCGGCGGCGGGCCGATTACCCGAAGTCCGTCTTCCTCCTGGGTTATGGTTATGCCGGTTTCCCTTAGTTTTTCCACTATTGCAAGGATGTGGTCGTAGCGGCAGTTTTTTATTAATAGATTACTGCCGGTTATGCCGGCTATTGATATAAATGTACCGGTTTCAATTCTATCGGGGATGATTGCATAGTCAACCGGGTGCAGCTCGTCAACGCCTTCTATTTCTATGACTGAACTGCCGATGCCCGCAATCTTTGCCCCCATTTTATTGAGCGCATTGGCAAGGTCTTCGACTTCTGGTTCTCTGGCGGCATTTTCTATGATTGTCCTGCCCTTTGCCAGCGCTGCTGCCATCATCAGATTTTCCGTGCCGGTCACTGTGGAGATGTCGCAGAAGATTGTGGCGCCTTTGAGCCTCTTTGCCTTTGCCACTACGTAGCCCTTTGAGAGGGTTATCTTTGCCCCCATCTTCTCAAGCCCCATTAAGTGTAGATTGATTGGGCGTGCCCCAATAGCGCAGCCCCCGGGCAGAGAAACCTTTGCACAGCCAAAGCGCGCTACCATCGGCCCAAGTGTCAGGACAGATGCCCTCATCGTCTTTACCAACTCATACGGGGCCTCTTTGTTGAGCAGGGTGTCTGTGTTTATCCTCAGACAACTGCCTTCGACGGTGATTGCTGCGCCCATGTTTGCCAACACCTCGGACATGGTCTTGATGTCTTTGAGGTTTGGGATATTTCTGAGGAGTGTCTCTCCTTTACACAGTATCGTTGATGCCATCAGCGGCAGGGCGGCGTTTTTTGCCCCGCTTATCTCTACCGCCCCAGAGAGCTGCCTGCCCCCTGTAATTAATAATCTATCCATTTTCCACCAACTGTTTTAGGGTTATTGTCATTAGCTTATCGTCGTAATAAACCTGTACCTTTTCTGTTCTTTGCAGGAGAGGCGCAAGGTCAAGGTCAGTCATCTTCAGCCGTTTTGCCGCGATTACGGCATTGGCCACAACCTCAGGGTCTCTGTGAGTAAGCCCTTCCCTTACTAAAACCCCTACATAATCGCTGATATACTGCGGGTGTACCTCACCAATCCGCCCAAGTGCGTACAGGACACCGGCAAGGAATATATTGTCTTCAGTCTCTGAGTGCGAATACCCTATGATAATCGGTATTATGTCCTCAAAAGGTTTTGGATTTTCTCTTATCGCCTCTCCCATTATCTCAGGGACTGTCCAGGGTATAGTGCCGGATTCATCGGTTGCGTTCCAGATGAGGCGCTGTATCTGTCCCCTTGCCTCGGCGAAGTCATCGACTGCTATTTGGGCGATTGCCCTGCCAGTAAGGTGGATTGCCCGCCATGCGATCTCTGAGGTCTTGTCATATGATATTGAAAGCAGGGCGCTGAGGTGTCTTTTGTCCTTTTTAATGTTCTCAATTATCTCGTCATAGGCCATCGCCTGAAGCCTGTCCGCTGTCTGCTTTTTTACCTGTCTTAGGTTGAATTCAGATTTCTTCAGCTTTTTTAAAAATTCTTCTGCCATATCCACCTCACCGGCTGTTTTTATAAGCGGCGGCAGCCCGAACAAGCCCCGGCGCCCACTGAGTACACCCCAATGCGTGTACATGCGTGTACGTGGCAAACACCCGTTTATATGATAAACCGTCTCTGCCGTCCACAATCCCCTTGCCGCGTTTCATCTTAAACATAAAGTTCAGCCTTTCCATATCAAGGTTTACTGCCTTTGAGTAGTGAAATTCATGCCCCCTGAGTATAACATTTTTGGGGAAATAAGGGTTTTCCTCTACCGCCTCCACAATGGTGTAACCATGTGCCTGCGGTTTTTCGTGCATAACAAAGTCTATCGGAAACACACCTGTCATCGAATAATAGCGCTCATTGCAGACAATGCCCCGGCCCAGGTACATCAGCCCCCCGCACTCGGCATATACCGGCAGGTCGCACTCTATTAACTCCTTTAATTTCCCTGTAAAATGTTTATTTTCAGACAGGCTCAACGCATGTGTCTCTGGAAAGCCGCCGCCGATATAGAGGGCGTCAAGGTCGTCTGGCATATCTGTGACAAGGGCGCTGATCTCTACAATCTCTGCCCCAAGTGCCTTCAACGCCTCGATGTTCTCAGGGTAATAAAATTGAAACGCGCTGTCCTTTATAACCCCGATTCTAACGGCAGCGCCTGATTCATCAGATGACGAGGCAGCAGGCTCAGACACGGCATAGTCTAGGGGCGGGGCCGCTGCAGCGATTTGCCAGATTTTCTCCTCGTCTACCGAAGCGCCAACGGCCGCTGCCATACGCTCAAGCACAGTTTCTATCTCACTGGTCTCATCGCGGCTCATCAGGCCCATATGCCGCTCCTGCTGGAAAGGGGTATCGCTTCTTTTAAGCACGCCAACGACAGGGACACCGGCGTAAGACTCTACAGCCTCTCTGATGACCTTTTCGTGCCTCTCATTTGAGATATAATTCAGCACAACACCCTTTATCATAAGTTCCTTAGAGAACTCCACTATGCCTTTTACAATAACCCCCACCGTAGCAGCCGTCTTGACACAATCCACAATCAGCACTACGGGCGACGCACACAGCCCCGCTAAGGCAGCAGTGCTAAACGTGCCCTTAGCGTCAACACCGTCAAACAAACCCCTGTTTCCCTCTATTAGTACACCGCCAGAGTCTTTTGAATGATTGACCAGGGAGTTAAGCAGCATCTGCTCAGGAATTATATAAGAATCAAGGTTATAGCACTGTGTCTTTGCCGCTGCCGAGAGCCACGCAGCATCTATGTAGTCCGGCCCTTTTTTGAATGGTATGATGCGGCGGCCTTTGTTGTTCCACAGCCTTAGGAGACCTAACGAAAGGGTTGTCTTGCCTGAGCCTCCTCTGAGACCCGCGATTACCACTCTGGGCTTATTTAAGATCATACTTACATAGTTCCTGTGTGGGGGATGGACGCTCAAACGTGATGGACACTTAAACGTGATGGGGCGAAAAGACATTCGCCCCTACGCTCTGGTACTTTTTGGGCTGCCTTATTTAGGAGGAATTTCTATAAAGCTTCCACCAAAATAGGTAAATATCAACGTTCCGGCGTCAACCAGGTCTCTAAGGGCAGCCTTCACTTCGTCTTTCTCTATGCCTTGGTCGGCAGAGACTTTCTTTAAGATGTCTGACTGCTTCAGTTTCTTTTTGCCGGTTGATGCCTCGACTAACTCGTATATTATCTTTTTTACTTCTTCTTTTTCCATTTTGCACCCCTATCAAGATTTGTTAGGCCAAGATTTGTCTGGCAAAAGTAAAAATAGGGGAGATGTTATATCTCCCCCATCTCACAATATTTCTACGTCCACTTAAATGCCGCTGACATTCTGAATGTCTCACGGGCAAACGTAAAGTCGTCTATGTGCTGAATCTTGAACTCAAATCCGGTCTCTCTGAAGAAACCTTCCCAGCCGATTCTATCAATCCACTCACCGACTCTTTCATGCTTCTTCGCGCCAGCGATATAGGCGTTGAGTATCTTCTTTACAGCGTCGGTAACTTCCGGCCATCTCGGTGGGTTGTTGGGAATCCAGGGCACTACGAGTTTCGAGAATGTCGGGTCTTTTCTAAGGTTTGATACCTTGCCGCCAACCACGATTGCAATACCGTCGTTCTTAGCGTCTGATATAGGCATCGCAGGACATACCGAGTAACAGTTACCGCAGTACATGCACTTTTCAAGCTTTATCTTAACGCTCTTTTTTGCCGGGTCAGGGCTTATTGCGCTTGTCGGACATGACGCGATAGTAGATGGAACCTCGCAGAAGTTCTTCACATTACTGTCGTCTATTCTTGGCGGGGTCTTGTGAACACCAACAAGGGCTATGTCTGAGCAGTGAACCGCTCCACACATATTAACGCAGCATGCTACTGCGATTCTTACCTTGTTTTGCAGCTCTTTTTCTGTAAAGTATTCGCTTACATCGTCCATTATCGCCTTGACCAGACCAGAGGCGTCTGTTGCCGCTGAGTGACAGTGAATCCAGCCCTGTGTGTGAACAATATTGCTGATTCTCGGGCCAATCCCGCCTATCATGTAGTTTTTCGACTTCAGCTCTGCTACCAGAGGGGCAACCTTGCTTTCATCGTCAACCATAAACTCGACGTTGTGCCTTGTTGTAAAGCGTAAGTGTCCGCCGCAGTGTTTCTCTGCGATTGCACAATACTCCCTTATTGTATCGGTAGACAATAGTCTGGGGGTTGCTGCCCTTACTGTAAAGACTTTATCCCCTGATTCTGCTACATGAACCATCACCCCTGCGTTCATCACTTCGTGATAGAGCCATTTGCCATAATTCTTGGCAATAACTGGGGGTAAAAACTTACTATAATGCGGTGGACCTATATCGGTCTGTCTCTGTGGTAAATCTGACATTATGAATTCCTCCTTCGTTTAGTAATGTTTCTGTTTTATCTTAAAAAAATTATCTTTCGATGTCCTCTTCAGCCCAGAAGAAGAATGGGTCTCTGCGCGGTTCCTTTACCATTGCAGGATGTGGGTCCAGACCAACATCTTTTAAGAATCTGGTAAACGTCAATCTTTCCATCAGTTCGCCGATTCTCTCGCGGTTCTTACCATTTTCATCCCACCATTCCCAAATCTTGTCAACCAGATCGTAGAACTCATCATATGGTGGTTCCATCTTGATAAACGGCACTATTACCCATGACATCAATGCGCCGGTTACGATAGGGGCCTTGCTGCCTAACAGTAACGTTGCGCCTTTTTCTGTGCCAGGCCTTAAGGCCTTGGTCATCTTTGCTATGCAGTGCATACATCTGTTACAGTTGGAATTGTCTATCTTCATCGTCTTGCCGTCAAACTGCATACAACCGGTCGGGCACATGTCGATTATTTCGGCCTTTATGTCCATCGTTTTGGCGTAGTTTGCCACTTCGTCCTGATTAATTCTGATGTCGCCCTTCCATGTGCCGATTATGGACATATCAGCCCTGGCTATGGAGGCAATACAGTCAACCGGGCAGCCGGCTACCTTAAATTTGAATTTATACGGGAACGCCGGTCTGTGCATCTCGTCCTGGTAGTGCTGGGTTATATCATTGGTTATTGCCATAGCGTCTATGTTTGCCCATTCACATCTGGACATTCCAAGACAACCGCTTGGCGTTCTCATTGCCGAACCAGAACCGCCGAGGTCCCATCCCCTCGATGATACTTCTGCGAAAAACGGCTCTAAGTTCTCAGTCCTTGCCCCTAAAAATACCATGTCACCAGTTGAGCCGTGCATATTGGTCAGACCGCTTCCATACTTGTCCCATAAATCACACATTTCTTTAAGCGCTGATGATGTGTAATAAAACCCCGATGGGCTGTTTACTCTGACTGTGTGGAAATGTGCTACACCGGGAAATTTGTCCGGTATATCTGAATACCTTCCAATAACTCCACCGCCGTATCCCCTTACACCGACGATACCGCCGTGCTTCCAGTGAGTCACTCTCTCCTTAAAACATAACTCCGTATGGCCGAGCAGGTCGCCTGACATGTCTGAGTGTTTTGCCGCAAGCTTAATCTCTTTTACAAAGCTAGGAAACGGACCCTTCTCCAGCTCGTCCAACAATGGTGTATCATACTTCTTACTCATAGACTTACCTCCTTTAAGATTTTATATGAGAGATTCAAATATTAAAACCCCTTTCTTCAAAGTACACAAAGGATATTAAATATACCCCAGACGCGTCAAATAAAAAAATGTTATCAACTGATAAAATATTTTTATCAGCACCTCTTTAGTCTGGCAAATCCTATTGCTTTCGGCTAATAATAGCTTATCCGAAATTTTTCTAATTGACACAGGCAGGAAAATACTTTATCGTAACAGTTATGGCAGCAAATGGGAAACGACTGATTGACAGGCTTTCTGGACTTGTTGATTTATTTGTAGACATCATCGCATTCAGGAACTTAGAGGTAAGATGGAGGATATTACTGTTTTACTTCGCCACGCTCCTGTGGTTTGTTGTCTTTGCGGCAATAGGGATATCTAATCTGATATCATTCAGTTATAACATTGCCAATATCGAAAAAATTGCCAGACAGGACAAGGCCGGTCAGATAATCACCAGAAAAATTCGCGGCATAAACATCTCAGCCCGCGACATAGCCCTCTTCAACGACCCCCATATATTGCAACTGCAAATAGAAAAGGGTCGTAACAGGCTTGAAGAGGTTCATGGAATTCTAAAGGCATTGGCCGATGGCGGTCACGTAAGGGACTCTTCAAACGATGTTAAATATGTCTTTGACCAAATACAACTTGTGGGGGTATCTGAAGACAGGGTATTTTTCGTCTCAGAAATAAAGAAGAAAGCCCTGTCATTAGGCGAGCAGTTTGAACATTTGGTAACATTGAAATCTGAAGAGTCAAAAGGCGAAGCTGACAGAGACATGATTCTCAAAAAAGTACAGTCCATAGACAAGGAAATCACTGATATGATAGTCGTACTTGGTGATTTTTCACTGGCGAATTCAAGACTGATACAGTCGAAAAAGGATGATTTTACGTACAGAATAATAAAGTTTTCTGTTGCTGCAATATTAGTTTCCCTGCTTACGGCGTGGTTTTTGTTATCAGTTTACCTGTTAAAGCTCTACCGCTCGATAATGGACCCTATAAAGATGATTATCTCCTACATACGTCAAATCTCGGCAGGCGGGTTTACAATATCATCAGAACTCTCACATGTCGGTGAAAAAGGAGAGATTGGGGAACTCTTCAGGCAGTTTAAGTCATTTACCGACTGGTTTATCAACATCAACTCATTCAAACAAATCATCGAGGAAGACTCCAAAGTCGATGACGTATTCTTCAGACTTGCAGTTGTCCTTGAACATAAAATTGATATAACCAATTTCACCATTTACGGCGTTCAGGATAAAAACTCATTGGCAGTGATTCACAAAATACCACAGAACACCCCCATCTTATGTAACAAAGAGATACTGTCAAACCGTAGTCAGTGCAGGGCGCTAAAGACAGGCCACAATATCTCCTCTGACGAGTATGCTGACATCTGCAGGCAGTTTTTATGTCCCAATGACAAAGGATATTTCTGCGTCCCTATGCTTATACACGGCAGATCGATGGCAGTTGTTCAGCTTGTCTTTGACAAGGGCAGCGGCCATGATGTGAAAATGGTTGCAACAAAAATCTCCACTGCCCTGCATTATATCGCGGCGTCACTGTCTGCAATAGGGGCAAAGAAGCTGCAAAACGAACTCAAGGAGCTCTCCACCACAGATGCCCTCACAGGGCTTAACAACAGAAGATATTTAGAGCAGTATGTTGAGATCATCGTCTCCGGTGTGTTAAGGAGAAAAACTACCATTGCCATTTTAATGTGCGATATCGATTTCTTTAAGCAGGTAAACGACACATATGGACACGACGCCGGAGACACCGTGTTGAAAACCATATCTGAAGTCTTAAGGGGCGGCATAAGAAACTCGGACATCATTGTCAGATACGGCGGTGAGGAGTTTCTTATGATACTCCACGATGTCGAAGGCTCAATAGAAACAATGGCTGAGAACATAAGAAAAAAGATTGAAGGCACTCAAATACCAATAGGCCAGACAACCCTGAAAAAGACAATCAGCATAGGAATCAGCGAGTTCCCGACAGACTCCGGCAATTTCTTCGAGGCGGTCAAATATGCTGACATAGCCCTCTACCAGGCCAAACAAACAGGCAGAAACAAGCTCGTAAGATTCACGCCCGACATGCTCCCCGACATGCTCAAAGAAGCCTGAGACGGCACTCCTTATCCGCAGCACAGCGTATGCTGTTTAATCTGGGTGAAAAATCTCAATGGGGGCATTGATGTGGGGTTTATTTGTGTTGACTTGTTATACAGTGTTAATGTATAATACATACATGAGGCATTGAAAAAGATACGTGAGGCTGATGAAAAATAAGCCTCCTGCAGAGAGTATATTTCTGCTGAATAGAGAATTGTAAATGTTATAATAGAATTGTGACGCTTTTAGGGGAGGGGTAGTAATATGGGATTTCTTGACTTTTTGTATTTGCACAAGGAAGAACAACCTAAAGAAGCCATAATAAAGACTGCGCAACCCATTCAGATGCTCTATGACATAAACAAAAGGGGAAGCATCAGATACTTACTCAAACCCATCTCACAGGGCAAGGTTGGAAACCTCGTCAATATAAGCAGAACCGGGTGCAGGATAAAAAAGGCTATAGTTGAGCAAATCGACTATGTGAATATCAGGATTCACCTTGGAATCATGACGCTCAATGCACAGATAGTCTGGCAGGACGAGGATTTTTTAGGTATTGAGTTTATCAGTGGATTTGGTGATGCCGGTTTTATCTCAAGACATATGATGCGAATCAAGGAGGGCAATTTTCATCCATTAAAAAGCATATGTATAGAAACTATAATGGGATTCATGTCAAAAGACCCATTCAGCCTCATGCTGAATCTAATGGCAGAGATTGAATCACCGCACACTAATATAAACAGATTAAAATCCTTAATTATAAAACTCCCGAACCTTGCACCAGAGATAGTAACAAAGGCCGGCATAATGAAAACAGAGGATGAACTCGAACTACGGGATGTTGATCAGGCTGTTAAACGTCTTGGCATGGATGCAGTTAAAAAAGATGTATTGGGATATATAATGGCAAACAGAGAGGCATTAGAGTCGGCACATCCGAAAAACAGTCTCTATGAATCAATGAAGGTAGTGAAAAAGGTATTTTTCGATATTCTTGCGCCATTTTTTGGATATAAATGCAACACCGGGCTTGTAGATAACCTTGCCTCTGTCGAGTATGAGGGGATTGATCTGATATTAGAAAAAAACGAAGACAATCCACAGATAAAGGAGTTCTATACCTCCCCAAAGAAAATATACTCTGAGATGACAAGGTTTTGTGAAAGACTTGATTTCGGCAGAGACTTGCTAAATATTAACAGAATAAATTTAAAATCGAGAAAGACACTTTCAGAACTCTTTGATGGATATATACTTGCCCACATGATGTTAAACCCGATATATACGACAGATTCCTATGTCGAGGTGAATGTAAATAAACTTAATCTGAGTTTTGCATACATAACTTTTTTAACATTCATCTCTGTACAGGCAATTATAGAAAAAGACCCTGCAAGCATTGCAGTTTTTATGGACAGGCTTCACATAACAGGTATGGACTCAAGCCATATCAGCTCATTTGTGTCAAATTATATCTCTGAGGTAAACAGAACAATGGTGGATTTAGGGCGAAGCTCTAATTTAAAACCTCCTCCTTCGGGGAAAGGATTTAAATTTGCCGATTATATTGCCTTAAAAGATATACCTCAATATGGCAGGTTTATTAAGCCATTCAAGGAATTAGATTCAGTAAGAAGACTGGTTATTGCCTATGAAGACGAGGCGTATGCACACTTCATATTAGGTAAAATACTCTTAGCCGAAGATATGGGGCTTAACACAAAGACGTATTGTGTAATACCTTGTGAGAATCTCTCAACAAATGAAATACAAATTGACGCGTTTTCGTATTTCAGCATTGTTATCCTGAAAAACATTGATCAACTAAAAAAATTCCATCTGAAAACGTTCGTCAAACTATGGAATAATTTTGATGGTATAATAATTTTAACCTTTAACAAATACAGTGTGTTCGATTTTAATCACAGGGATTTATACGTGTTGATAAAAGACAAAATTATCGACTTTCCATCATATTATGATGATGAGAAGATATACAATAAAATGATTGACCACACAGCGGCATATATAGGTCCATATACCGGTGGAGCGCTGAATGTCTCAAAATATAAGACAGGGATATACTCTATGAATACAATCAGGTCATGCGAGTTATTAAACACAGATCCTGAGGCCCACATTGCCGCTGAAGAAGATGATGAAAACCCTTTTGTTGAATAAAATATCCTGAGAGACCCTGTTGTCGTTTTCCTTTGCAGCCAAGTGGTGATTTGCCTTCACGACCACTGCCCCAATTAATACTACACGTCCGCAATGCTCCCCTTAAACTCGTCTATTCTCCTGTCCAATCCTTACATAAAACCTCAGCCTGTTCGATAACTGTCTTAGTAGCGCTTTCCTGTTTGTCAGGCGGATACTTATACTTATTAAGCAGTTTCTTCACATATACGCGAAGTTTTGCCCTGACCTGTTCCTTTAGTGTCCAGTCAATTGCCGTGTTCTTACGCAGCATTGCCACGAGTTCTTTAGCAATCTTTTTCAAGGTCTCATCGCCAAGCTCCATAACAGCGCTGTCATTAGCGCTGAGTGCATCATAAAACGCCAGCTCATCATCTGTCAGGTTAAGATTTGCTCCGCGATTCTTTTCCTCTCTGATTTTCCTTGCCAGTTCCACTAACTCGGCAATCACTTGAGCCGTTTCTATCGTCTGATTTTGGTATTTCCTGATAGTCTCTTCCAGCATCTTGGAAAATGACCGCGACTTAACCAAAAACTTCTTTTCCATAGTTCGGATTTCGTCATTCAACAGCCGTTTCAAGACTTCCAGCGCAACATTCTTACGTTCCAATCCCTGTACTTCTTGCAGAAACTCATCGGACAGAACCGCAATATTTGGATTCCTGAGTCCGGCTGCATCGAATATGTTGATCACCTTATCCGATGTAACAGCATTAGAAACGATTTGCTTGATCGCTTGATCGTAATCTTCCATTGTCGGCCCGCCAAGTCCGCCAGTCTGTTCAAACTTGGTAATGAACGCGCGGACAGTTTGGAAAAAAGCCACATCGTCACGAATTCTCAGCGCCTCTTCGCTTGGCACAGATAGCGCAAAAGCCTGAGATAGTTCGGAAACAGACTGCAAATAGCGCTTTTTGCCATTTTCCGATTCCAAAATATGATCCATAGCTTTTCCTGCAATCTCTGCTTTGTCTTTGGTCTTGTCAGTAAAGAAGCCGGAATAATCAAAGCCATGATACATCGCCCTAACCAATTCGTATTTTTCCAGCATAATGTTGACAGCTTCTTCCTGTTTAACAGTCGGTGTTTCTTTACCCTCTTGGGTATAATATGCAAGGGCCTCTTTAAGAGACGGGGCAATGCCAAGATAGTCAACGATTAGCCCGCCTGGCTTATCCTTATAGACCCGATTTACACGTGCGATAGCCTGCATCAGTCCATGCCCGCGCATTGGCTTGTCGATATACATTGTGTGCAGCGATGGCACGTCAAAACCTGTCAGCCACATATCGCGCACAATAACTAATTTAAGTTCGTCTTTCGGATTCTTTATTCGATCAGCCAATAAATCGCGTTCCTCTTTGGTGTGAATGTGCCGCTGATAATTCGCCGGATCGCTGGCCGCGCCGGTCATAACAACTTTAAGGAAACCTTTTCTGATATCGTCGTTGTGCCACTGTGGACGCAGTTTAATAATCTCGTCGTAGAGTTCAACCGCGATTCTGCGGCTCATAGATACAAACATACCCTTGCCGTCCATCACACTCAAGCGCGCTTCAAAGTGCTCCACCACATCTTTGGCAATCAAGGCTATTCGTTTATCCGAGCCAATCATTGCTTCCAGTCGCGCCCATTTACTCTTGAGCTTTTCCTTCTTTTCTATTTCTTCGCCTTCGGTCAATTCCTCAAATTCAGCGTCAATCTTTGGAGTCACTTCTTTTAACAGTTCAATCTTTGCCAGGCGCGCCTCGTAATAAATAGGCACGGTCGCCTTATCCTCAACAGCCCGCATGATGTCATAGACATCAATGTATTCCCCAAACACGGCTCTGGTATTTTTATCTGTAAGTTCAATCGGCGTGCCAGTAAAACCAATAAAGGTTGCCTTCGGTAATGCGTCGTGCATATGACGGGCAAAGCCGTCTATAAAGTCATACTGGCTGCGGTGAGCCTCATCAGCAATCACAACTATATTTCGTCTGTCTGACAACATCGGGTACTTGTCGCCCTTATTCTCCGGCAAAAACTTTTGAATTGTTGTAAATATAACACCGCCGGACGCAACTGACAGTAATTTTTTAAGATCAGCCCTGTCCTGCGCCTGTTTGGGTATCTGCCGGATTATGTCGCTGCAATTGGAAAATACGCCGAATAACTGGCCGTCTAAATCATTGCGGTCGGTAAGCAAAACCACGGTTGGATTGTCCAAGACCTGAATAATCTTACCCGCATAAAAAACCATCGACAAAGATTTGCCGGAGCCTTGTGTATGCCAGACAACACCGGCGCGGCGATCCCCCTTAAGAGAAGCTGCTGTCCTTGTCTTTTCCACGGCATTATTAACCGCAAAATACTGGTGATAGGCCGCCAGCTTTTTGATGATTTTATTGATGTTAGAGTCCTTCTCACTCTCAAATACAATAAAATATCTGATGATGTCCAAGAGCTTTTCTTTTGTGAAGATGCCCTCAATCAGAGTTTTCAGGTCATTTGCTTTGGCAATTTTCTTGCCGTCAACGCTTTTCCAGCCAACAAAACGGTCAGTGTCGGACGAAATGGTTCCAGCTAAGGCGTTCTTGATGTGATCTATCAAAACGCAGATTTCATTGAAGGTAAACAAAGACGGAATCTCTGACTTATAGGTTTGAATCTGATTAAAAGCGCCTTTAATTGTGGCGTTGGCATCCGCTGGGTTCTTCAATTCAAAGACTGCTATCGGAAGGCCATTTAAAAAAATCACAATATCAGGCCGCCGATTGTGGTTATTTTCGATAACCGTATATTGATTAACCGCCAGCCAGTCGTTATTGTCTAATTTCCTGGAATCGAAAAGATAGACCTTATCACCCGCAATCGTTCCGTCCTTCCGGCGATATTCAACATCCACGCCCTCAACAAGCATCTTATGGAATGCTTGATTGGTAATCAAGAGATTAGGACTGGAGTATGCGACATTAACAACTTTCTTAATGGCTTCTTCCTTTGCATCACTTGGGATATTGGGGTTGATTAGGCTAATAGTGGAACGTAAGCGGTCAGCTAAAACCACATCCCTGTATGACTTACGCTCAGTGGCCTTGCCATCAGGCGCGAAGTCCGGGCCGAAAGCAATAGAATAGCCAAGCTCTTCAAGCCATTCAAGGGTTGCTTGTTCTAAGTCTGATTCTATGAATTTTGTGTGGGTCATATAGGATTTTTTATTATCTTTATCATACAATCAATTGATTGTTTTAGCTCATCGGGTGTGTAATTAGAGCCCTGCATCGTCTTATTTTCTGGATGGTGAACTTTATTTCTATTAAATATCTATAATGGAACATTCTTTTCTCCTTGAGTTTGGTCATTATTCTCACGATTCTGTTTTTAATTTTTGCCTGTTCCCTGAGTTCAAATAGTCAATCATATCCAAATTAGCCGTGCTTGGGAATAAGCGAAAATTCTTTATTAGTATTTTCTTAATAAACATATTGATTAAGATTTCACCCGTATCTTCCCGCTCATTAAACGAGGCAACAGGGAGTCTCTGATCTGGATTAGGGTTTGTGTCTGATTATAGTTAAATACAATTTGATCAAAAAATATTTTTGTGAACATATGAAATCTACTAATCATATTCTCCGATGGTATAACAACAGGATATTTTATCAGGCTATTAACTTGCACCCGTTGTCTTCCTGATGTGCCACTCATTGACTGAATTGCGTGCTCTCTAAAACTTTCTGTTCGTGCAATAAAATATATGAATTCAGAGAATTCTTTTTCACGTGGATGCATTACAATAAATTCAGTGGAGCCCCATCCAACTTCATTGTCAGACAAAAAATTAACGAAACCTGTTTTCCCGTTCTCTAAGCATGGGGTTATTCTTGCTAATAGGGTGTCCCCATTGGTGAATTTTGAACCAGACGTAAAATCTCGATAAATAAAACTCTTAATGCTTGCCCCCAAGTCTGGCAAATCCTTCATCTCAGCATAAGGTGCAGTTTGTGTTCTTTTTAATGAATAAGCAGGATTAAATGAACAAATATCACTCATCATCCCATGCCTCCACCCCTCCGGCAATTCATCTCCAATATCTATAAACCATTTCTTGAATAGCGCACTTGCTAAAATTTCAAGATTAGCGGTTATCTTACGATTAAGTTCAATCTTATCATCAAGAGAGGAAAGGATTTCAGCAATTTGTAGCTGCTCTTTCAGAGTAGGGATGGGAACATAAATATTTTTGAAAGTATCGCGAGTAATTGTGTCAAAAATAGCCCCATGTGACTTCTGTTTAAAATCATATACTGATTGCTTTAAAACATAATATAGATAATCATTAGATATGCCATTCTTAGCCTTTAATCCGTAACACGATTGATTAAAGGCCATTGGTACTTCAAGCTGAGCTAGCTCTCCTACTGTCCCACGGGCAGATATTACTAACATTCCTTTGTCTAAAATTTTCGCACTGCTATTCTCAAGACCAGCAAAAGTAATTTTTTTTTCAGTTTGATAAACATATCTGCTGTCGTCTCCAAAATCTACGACGGACAACCATGGAATATTGCCACCCCAATATTCATCCACAGTAGTTTTTGGTGTTCCTCCTCCAAAAATATCTATTATGAGATCAGCGGGCTTCACATCCCAATCGTCTGGAATAAGTCCGATTTCAGTTTCTTTAAATCGTGATAGATAATTGGCCATATTACTATTTCATAAATCCTTTTGTGCCTATTTGCTCGCCGAGTACTTCGGTAATGAAATGTATTTGAGACAAACCAACCTTTACTGCCTTGATCAGCTTTTCAGAATCATCTTTCGAGATAGAATCTGATGGTGATAACACAAATTCTCTATTAAAATCAACATCAACATATAAAGATTGCAATTTTTTATTAAAATCAAAATCATCAATTCTTATATTGTCCCATCGAGAATATGGGTACGAATTACCATCTCTTTGAATCCACTTCACTCTATCTATTTTCTTTTTATGGTTTTTATATACATCTTTAAATTCTTTTTCTTGAATAAAACCAGTATAAACATCAGCTGCTAATTGTGATTTAGATATTTCTTCAAGGGCTGCAAAAGCAATAAAATATGATCTTTGATATGCGCCATTAGTCAATAATATTTCTGATTCATTTAGTAGTTTTTTTGCCTCATTTAGTGATTTTACATACATCTCCAAATAACACTTTTTGGATGTTTTATCTCGCTCTGAGAGATGGTTCATCAATAAGGTTTTTATTATTCCGCCCGGCATATTATTCAATCTCAAACCCAATACCAGCGAGATTCTTTCTTATCCTTTCCTCCAGCTCCCTTGACTGCTTGAACTGAACGGAAAGCTCTTTTGTGATCCGGCTCATTTTCTCCTCAAATACTTCATCGTCTTCCTCAATATAATCACTGCCGACATATCTGCCTGGGGTAAGAACATATCCAGAGCTTTCAACCTCGCTAATCTTAGCCGCTTTACAGAAACCTTTTACATTTTCGTATTTGCCCTTAATCGTTCGCCATGCGTGATACACTCCAGATATTTTCTTAATATTTTCATCGGTTAGCTCGCGGTTCTTTCGGCTCACCATCGTTCCCATCTTGCGCGCATCTATGAAAAGTATCTCATCGTGACGATTCCTCAGCTTGTGGTCATAACGATCACGCGATACAAACCAAAGACAAGCTGGGATCTGCGTCGTATAGAATAGCTGACCCGGAAGGGCAATGATGCAGTCCACAAGTCCGGCCTCAATGAGCTTCTTTCTTATTTCGCCTTCGCCGGAAGTATTAGTTGAAAGCGAACCGTTAGCCAAGACAAATCCTGCTATGCCTGTTGGCGAGAGATGATAAATCATGTGCTGAATCCACGCGTAATTGGCATTGCCAGCCGGAGGTATGCCATATTTCCAGCGAATGTCATCTTTTAGTAACTGACCGTTCCAGTCGCTATCGTTAAATGGAGGATTTGCCAAAATAAAATCAGCCTTCAAATCTTTGTGTAAATCGCTGTGAAAAGTATCTGCGTTCTTTTCTCCAAGATTGGCTTCAATCCCTCGTATAGCCAGATTCATTTTTGCTAAACGCCAAGTCGTCGGGTTTGATTCCTGACCATAAATTGCCAGGTCGTGAGTATGCCCACCGTGAGATTCTATGAACTTTTCACTTTGCACAAACATTCCTCCAGAACCGCAGCACGGATCATAAACACGACCTTTGTATGGCTCAATCATTTCTGTAAGCAGCTTGACCACGCATTGAGGAGTATAAAATTGCCCGCCACCCTTGCCCTCGGCTGAGGCAAAACGGCCAAGAAAGTATTCATACACCCGGCCAAGCACATCTTTAGTTCGGCTTTCTTTATCGCCAAGACCGATTGTGCTGATAAGGTCGATAAGTTCTCCCAGCCTGATTTTATCAAGATCGGGTCGGGCATAGTTTTTCGCTAATACTCCTTTCAGGCTTGGGTTGTCTTTCTCTATGGCAATCATAGCATCGTCAATCATTTTGCCGATTTCCGATTTTTTAGCGTTGGCTTTCAGATAATCCCACCGCGCTTCTTGCGGAACCCAAAATACGCCTTCTGCCAGATATGCGTCTCTGTCTTCCTCTTGACCGTCATAATATTCAGGGTCGGACTTGATTTTGTCATATACCTCTGCGAAAGAGTCTGATATGTATTTCAGGAAAATAAGACCAAGTACAACATGCTTATACTCTGCCGAATCCATGTTGTTGCGCATCTTGTCGGCGGCTGACCAGAGTGTTTCCTCAAATCCGACATTTGCTCCGTTTGTTTTTTTAGTTTGTTTTGCCATTTATCTATTGTATATTAAGACAATATCTGTTTACAAGACATGAGTTTATAAGTAATCTAAAAAAATAGTAATAACTGTTATTTATGAGCATGTTTTTACTGGATTCAAATTAAGGTGTTTCATTTAACAGCTTGGATATTGATATGGGACAACGGAACAGATTGGGGGGCAGATTTGGACGGTGTTTTTGCAAATGTTTACCAAGCCTGATCGAATATGTCCTTAATGTTAACTTGCAGCCCTTCTATGACCTTAGACCTAACCATGCCTTCAATCTCAGCAGTACAGTATTTCTTATACCTATCATTTTCTATAATTAAAACCTCAACCGTTTGCAGTTCAGGTATGACTACCCAATATTCAGGTACCCTGTATCTCTCATAGATAGCCTTTTTTACTTCGGTATCTTTTTCGTAACTACCCGGGGATATAATCTCACATACCATATCCGGCACACCTCTTATCCAATCCTGGAAGATTTCCTTGTTTTCTTTGCTGATGAACAATATATCTGGTTGAAGCCTGTTAATTCCTTCCTCAAAGATTACGTCAAGGGGTGAAAAAAATAATTTTCCCAAACTATGTTTCTTAACGTGCTGACGTAAAATATCATACAAGTTAGCTGCCACGTCTTGATGCCTGCCAAATGGACTAGGCCCCATAACTTCCTCGCCGTTAATGATTTCTGTTAAATCTAAATCGACAGTTTCCATGACAATATGTTACCACCACTCTTAAGGCTTTGTCTATTGCCTCACCAAAACACTGCCTCAATCAGTTGGGAAAACCCCTACTAAAAAATTATGAAACTCCTCAAAATAGCTGTACCACCTGGTTATAAATTTCTTTATTCGCTTGTTATCGGCTTCCTTTGCAGCCAAATGGTAATTTGCCTTGACAAGGACTATGGGGTTAAGCACCGGAAGTTCTTCCATCATGACATCACCCTGCCCACCTTCAGCGCGGTCTGTGCCGATTGTCGCTGGCGCTATCTCTGCCGTCTCAATTGATATATTGCAGAGGACTTCATTTACGGTATATGAAAACTTAACTCCTACATCCGGCCTTTGCCCATTAATGGCACTCCATGACCCATTTTTAATAAATGTGTTAGAGATAAAAAACGACGCGATTTCCTTGCTCGGAAACACATAATGCCCGACAAAGTTAATCCCCGATGCCATGTAACTAACATGTGGAAGCACATCCATATATTTTATCGCTATATACGGTATCGGCGAATCATATGGGATTCTCACCTTGTCCTCATCTATAAACTGAAGCCTCTCAAACTCGGCTACAACAGACAGTGACTCTTTATAAAAGACATGTGCGGCAGGTGTTGTACACAGCACGTCAAACGGTGTATAGCTCTGGTCCACTATGCCATTGATCCTCAGAAAGTCCGGGTTTAATATGGTTGGATTGTGTGCCTTTGCCAGCACTACTATAGAAAAACTGGTCAGGTCTATTTTCATATTAGTCTCATTTTCTGTTCATATTCTGTTAATCCCAGGCGCCTATGCCCTCAGTGAGCCGCCCGTTTTTGTTATTATATGGTTCACTATTTCAGCGTGAAGGGTGTCTATTTCACTCTCCAGCAGTGTCTGTGTCGCCGACCTGTAAACTATATGATAGGCTATGCTCTTCTTGCCTTCAGGGATATTCTTCCCCTTGTAGTGGTCGAAGATTTCTACTGATTCGATAAGATGTTCCGGGTCTGATAGCTCATTTTTTATAAGATTAACAATGTCACATGATTGACAAGTCTCATTCACAACTATTGCCAAATCCCTCTCAATCGAAGGGTACTTAAGAAACGGCTTATACCCTAACGACACTTTCTGAGGAGTGATTATCCTATCGAGATATATCTCTATTAGCCCTATCTCCGGCCTGCCAGCTTTAATGTCAAGCCTTGCCACAGTCTCAGAGGAGAGCAGTCCTAAAAATCCCGCACTATCACCGCCAATAAGTAAAACTGCCGATTGGCCGTTCTCTAAAAACCCTTCGTTCGATTGTCTCAATTCATAGTTTACACATCTCAGGCTCGACAAAATTGGCTCAAGCAGACCCTTTATACGGTAAAAATGTGCGGCTGGCTCAGTGTAAAGTTTTTTTTCTCCACTGGAGTATGACAGTACGGCAAGCTTCAGGCTCTCTTGTGGAAATCCCTTCCCTGTATCAAAAAACACCGTGCTTATCTCATAAATGCTAACCTCTTTGGCGCCAAAGGAAATATTATATTTCATATTTTTAAGCAGCGATGGCAGGAGAGACGTTCTTAGAATATTGTAATCCTTTTGCAAGGGGTTTTTTACGGTTACAGAGTTTCTTCTTTCGTCGCCCGCTGTGATGTCAAGCAGAGCGAAGTCCTCTTTCGTCGTAAAACTATAATTTATGGTCTCTGTAAACCCGGCGTATCTCAGAGCCTGTCTTAGTTCAGAGAGCTTGCTATGTTTATCGCTCACATTATTAATGGCAAGTGACACCTCGGGCATTACCGAAGGTATGTTGTTATAGCCGTAGATGCGTGCTATCTCTTCAATCAGGTCGGCCTCCAGCTCTATGTCACTTCTGAAAGACGGCGGGCTGACTATATCGTTACCGTCTTGTCTTTCTACCTTAAATTCAAGGCGGCTCAGGATTCCATCTATTTCATCTTCTGCTATTTGCACACCTAAGAAGCTCTGTACCCTCTTGTGGCTCAGGGGGATTTGCGGCGCACTGTATGGTGTTGGATAATTGTCAACAACCTCTGAGACGCGCCCCCCGCAGTGTGCCAATATTAAAGAAGCTGCCCGTAGCGCTGCATTTTTAACCCCATTGATGTCTGTCTGCCTTTCGAATCTGAACGATGACTCTGAGCGCAGCGCTGTTTGTTTTGATGTTATGCGTATTGACGCAGGGTCAAACCACGCGCTCTCTAACAGTATGTCCGTTGTGGCTGCAGTAACGGCTGTGCCTTCACCGCCCATTACACCGGCCAGGGCCACTGGCCCTTCAGCGTCACATATCAGCAATGTACCTGCCGGTACTGTCCTTTGAACTGCGTCAAGTGTTGTTATAAGCTCTGGTCTCTCAGCTCTTCTGACAATAATCCTGTCTCCTTTTAGTTTCGACAGATCAAAGGCATGAAGTGGCTGACCATATTCCATGAGTACATAATTCGTTATGTCAACAATATTATTTATTGGTCTTATGCCCGAGGCCTGAAGCCTTTGTGCCATCCACTCAGGTGCTAGGGCTGTCTTTACTCCGTGTATTACAATGCCGCAGTACCTGTGGCAGAGATTTGTATCTAGTATTTCAACCTTGAATCGATTAGCGCCGACAGTGTTATAAAAATCTTTTATTTCTGGAAGTATTAATCTCTTTTTGAGTACGGCTGAGACATCACGTGCAACCCCTGTAACGCTAAGGCAGTCTGCCCTGTTTGGAGTGATGTTTAGCTCTAATATAACGTCGCCGTCTTCTTGTTTTTTATAGGATTCAACCTCAAGGCCGGACATCGTCAATAAATCGGCAACATCTTCAGGGGATGAGTTAAAGTCAATATATTCTTTGAGCCAATTATATGATATAAGCATATTAAAACTGCCGCAGAAATCTTAGGTCGCCTTCATAGTAGAGCCTTATGTCGTCGATGCCATATTTTAAAGATGCGATGCGCTCTATCCCCATGCCAAATGCAAACCCGCTGTATGTGTCCGTATCATAGCCGACATTTCTGAAGACCCGCGGGTCAACCATCCCCGCACCCATTATTTCTATCCAGCCCGTGCCTTTGCATACCCTGCAGCCGCTGCCCTTACAAAAATAGCAGCCCATGTCTACCTCTGCCGACGGCTCTGTAAATGGAAAAAAACTCGGGCGCAGGCGCACCGGCACCTCAGGGCCAAACACCTTCTTTAAAAACCCCTCAAGCAGCCCCTTTAAATTTGAAAACGATATGTTCCTGTCCACCACAAGCCCCTCAACCTGATGAAACATCGGCGAATGTGATATGTCTGAATCACAGCGGTAGACCTTCCCGGGGGCGATAAATCTAAGCGGTGGGCGGCGGTCTTGCATAACCCGAATCTGCACGGGCGAGGTATGAGTTCTCAGGACGAAGGAGTTGTCACCAGATTGCCCGTCGTCAGTGGTTTCAATATAAAATGTATCTTGCATATCGCGCGCCGGGTGGTTTCGGGGAATGTTTAATGCCTCGAAATTATAATAATCACTCTCAACCTCAGGGCCTTCTTCTATGGTGAATCCCATTGAGACAAATATATCTGTTATTTCTGCAAGCACGATAGTTACAGGGTGTCTGCCTCCTGGTTTTTTGTAGCAGCCCGGCAGCGTTATATCCAGGGGGGCGCTGGAGAGTTTTGCCTTTATTTCTTTTGAGATAAGCTGTTTTTCGTATTCTTTAAGTCTTTCTTCGATATATACCTTGTCGTCGTTTATCTGCTTTCCGAAGGCTGCCCTTTCGTGGGGGGCAAGGGCAGGGAGTTTCTTCAACTGTTCTGTTAGGATACCCTTTTTCCCTGTATATTTCGAGCGAAGCTCGCGCAAGGCGGCTGTTGTAGTCACCGCCTCAAGCTCTTTTGAGAAAGTCTCAAGCGTTGCCGTCACGCCGTCTGTTGTTTTACGCTTTCTGCCAATTGGTTAAACTGCGTGATATTGCTTACGGCCAACTCGGCAAGCGCCCTTCTGTCAAGAATAATACCCGCTGTTTTAAGGCCCTGCATGAAGCGGCTGTACGTAAGGCCAGCGGCACGGGCTGCCGCATTAATCCTGATTATCCAGAGGCGTCTGAAGTCACGCTTTTTGTTCTTCCTGTCATCATATGCGTGCAGGAGGGCATGGTCTACCGCTTCTGAGGCAACTCTGAAGAGCTTACTCCTGCCGCCATAGTAGCCGCGCGCCTTTCTTAGTATCTTTTTCCTTCTTCTTCGTGTCTTGAATCCACCCTTTGCTCTAGGCATTGCTTTAAACCTCCAAAACCGGGCTGCCCGGCATATTTTTTTTACTTCACATTTTTTTACTTCACAACGTCAACATCTTTACACAAACGGGATAAGCCTTGATATGTTTCTTTGCTGAGTGGCGTCCACAGTGGTGGAGGTTCTCAGTCTGCGCGTCCTGTTCGATGGTTTACCGGTCATCATATGGCTCTTGTAGGCCCTGTTTCTTTTTATCTTACCGGTGCCGGTCTTTTTAAAGCGTTTCTCGGCTCCCCTGTGCGTCTTTAATTTTGGCATTACAATACCTCCTCTTTCTTATAAATCCACTTCGCTAAAGCTCAAGCTAAACAGCAATTATAAATTAATATTTCACTAATAGGCAAGCGATATATTTGCAAAACCACATGCCGCGTCAAATTTTGGCAAAAAATATACCGCTACACAGCGATACCACCGATACCACCGATACACCAGGGTTCAAGTAAGTTTGGCCTATGCCGAGCGCCTCAGAGACTCAAGCATCAGCTCCGTCAACTTCTTAGCAAACAGTGCCGGGTCTTTGGGTTTATTGCCGTCAAGCACCAGGGCCTGTTCATAGAGCAGGTCAAGGACAGCGTCTGCTGCGCTGGTGTCTTTTTCTATAACGCCACTTAGTGTCTCTATCAGCGGATGGTCTGGATTTATCTCCAGTATTCGTAAATTTTTTGGGACGTCTTTGCCCATTGACCGCAGCATCCGCTCCATCGCTGGGTCAATAGCCCCCTCGTCTGAGACCAGACAGCAGGGCGACTGCTTTAGTCTTCCTGAGAGGCGCACCTCTTTTACATCGTCTTTCAGGCGGTTTTTTATTTGCGAGAGCAGCTTTTCGTATTTATGGCCCTCTTCCTCTTTTTTCTTCTCATCTTGTTTATCAAGGTCGAAGCTGCCCTTAATTACTGACTTCAGGCGCTTGCCCTTGTACTCGAAATAGCCAAAGATGATGTCGTCTATCTCATCAAGCATAAATAGGACTTCATATCCCTTGTCGTTGAACTTCTCAAGGTGAGGTGATTGTGCTGCCTCTTCATATGATGCGCCGGTGATGTAGAATATCTCCTCCTGACCCTCTCTCATTGTATCTACGTATTCCTTGAGTGTAGTGTATGAGTCTTTGCCAGTTTTAGTGGAGCGGAACAGCAGCAAGTCGGCAATCGTCTCACGCCTCTGGAAATCGAAATGTACGCCCTCTTTGAGTACCTTGCCAAGTTCTAAGTAGAATTTCCTGTATTTTCCAATATCATTTTGCTTCATATCAGCAAGTGTGTCGAGGACTTTCTTTGTGATATTTTTATTAATCACGCTGACGTGAGGGTTGTTCTGAAGTATCTCTCTCGATACGTTTAACGGTAAGTCCGATGAGTCGACGACACCTTTGACAAACCGCAGATATTTCGGCACAAGCTCCTCGCAGTGGTCCATAATCTGAACCCTTTTTACATAGAGTACCGGGCCTATCTTAAACTGTTCATAAAAGATATCCATCGGCACCTGCGATGGTATATATATCAGTGCAGTGAACTCTGATGTGCCCTCGGCCTTAAAATGGATAACGCTGAGCGGGTCGGTAAAATCGCGTGATACGTGCTTGTAGAACTCGTTATACTGCTCAGGGGTTATCTCTGATTTATCCTTAAGCCAGATGGCCTTTTGGGAGTTGAGTGTCTCTTCTTTTATCAGCTTTACCTTAGTACCCTTGTCAAGGGCGCTGTCTTCTTCACGCTCTACGTCCATAACTATGGGGTATTCGATGTAATCAGAGTATTTCTTAACAATAGAGCTGATTTCCCAGTGTTCGAGGTATTTTTTTTCATCTTCTTTGATATGCAGGATTACGTCTGTTCCCCGTGTCTGCTTCTGCGCGTCATCTACCGTAAATGAGCCTTTAGCCTCGGATTCCCATTTAACGGCCGGTTCGCCCTTAACGCTTTTGGTTACGACTGTTACTTTGTCAGCAACCATGAAAGACGAATAAAACCCAACGCCGAATTGCCCGATAAGATTAATATCACCTTTTTCTTTGAGGGCACGCATAAAATCAAGCGTCCCTGAGTGGGCGATAGTGCCAAGCTCTGTGATTATTTGTTCTTTAGTCATACCGATACCGTTGTCGCTGATGGTAAGCGTACCGGCGTCTTTATCAGCAGTGATTTTAATCTTCCAGTCACCCATGTCCGTAAGGGCGTCGCTGTTGACAAGGGCCTCATATCTGGCCTTATCGATGGCGTCTGAGGCGTTTGAGAGTAGTTCTCTGAGGAAAATCTCCTTGTGAGAATACAAGGAGTGAATCATAAGATTGAGGAGCTGGTTTATCTCTGTTTTAAACTCAAGATTCTCAACAGGCATGTGTAATTAACCTCCTAATTATTATTCAAATATCAGGGTAGCCTAACCCATCAGCCATATAAAAATCAACGGTGTACAGCGCCTATACACTATGATAATGACAGATGGTTAAGGATGCCGAATTCCACAAAACACCTTCAGCTCATCCAGTGAACCAGCTTTTTTGATAAAATTTTTCATCTCCTCTAATTTATCTATATTATCAACAGCTCTAACGATACCCATCAGCTCAAGCCCGTCTGAACCATATTTAAGTTCAAGCATCCCTTCTATTCCCTCAAGCAGACCTTCCAGCTTGCCCAAAATTATCCCCTGCTCACGCCCCTGTTTGAATCTTATATCGCGTTCTAAGTCATATACCAGTGCCATTGCCTCTGCCTCCTTATAAATGTTTTCCTGCAAATTCCTCAGCTGCGACAGTACCTCTACCTGCCTTATGTACTTGCCGCGGAGTGTTTCCTCCGGTACCAACTCCCTTAACCGGTTAAGTATCTCACGTATGGTGAGTAGACCGGGGAATTGCACCCCCAGCCCCTCGCAGAACCGGACATGAACCTCTCCGCTCATCCGGCTCCCATTATTCAGC
>LNQR01000028.1 GCA_001541255.1 Candidatus Magnetominusculus xianensis | reverse complement strand
ACTTGACTTGAACGATTTGAAAAATTCAGAAAAACTTCTCATGGTATGTCCTCCCGTATATACACACGATAAAGGCTGAAACAGCCTTTTTGCAAGCAGTTCTATGTTACAAAAACAAAATACACACAGCCCACACCCATCGAAATTATTGTTGTTTGATTAATAACATAAATGACAATATGATGTCAAGCATTATTTTGTTATTGTGAAGAGTGTTACTATTATGTAACATAGAACAGCAATAGCATGTTGCCTATATATAACATTGATGTGAAGATATATTATCAGTAACACATTTGTAACATATGAATATTTATAATTATTTATCATAGTTAATATTATATTACTTTGCTGTATTATGTATGATAAATTTAGTTGCTTTTGGTGAACAATCATTGTGAATGTCAGAAAATGCCTTTGGCAGGCTTAGAATGATTCTGTATTCAGGTTGATTTTTGTAATATTGACTGACTTACCTGCCGCATGTTATAATTATTCTAAGCGAGGGCGATGAATTCATGAATAAAGTACTTCGTATAGCGGTGATAGCATTACTTTTTTCTGCGATATTCCCTTCATGGGTGTGTGCGGCAGACTCGTCTTTCACCCAGCAAGACAGGGAAAGGCTAAACCGTGTTGAAGATAGGCTGTCGCGCGTTGAAGACAGGCTGACACGAGTCGAAGTCCGAATTGATGAAGGGTTAAAGGCTGTTAATCAACGCATGGACGACAGTTCTAACGCATTAAATCGTCAGATGAACGACGGTTTCAACGCATTAAATCATCGGATGAACGACCTATACGGGCTGATGTATGTACTGATTGCTGGGATGCTCACATTAGTGGGTTTTGTCTTATGGGACAGACGTACCACGCTTGCTCCGGTTGTTAGAAAAAACAGTGAACTTGAGGAAAAGACAGATAAAATCGAAAAGGTACTAAAGGAACTCGCCCTGAAAGACCCCAATGTGGCTGAGACAATGAAACACGTCGGCCTTTAAAACAATCCTACTTTAGTCTGACACAGTTTAGTTAACATACCCTATTTTTTAGCCCCTTAAGAAAACGCTCTTTAATTCCTACAATGGTCAACCCCACCAGTTCACTTGAGTCCTCTACATACCTCATTATTACTCCTTCACCAATATCAATCCCAAGAGCCTTTTCCGGCTCGCCTACACTTATGTAAAGCACATCTGCCTCCTGATCATAATCCCAATTAAAATTCTCTTTTTTCTCAAGTATCTTTATCGATTCCATATCGTTGTCCTCTTCATTATATCATAATTCTAATCTCTTCTTCTCTGTCATGTCATCAGACGTCCCACGGCTGTCACCCATATCGCCATATACAAACTGAACCAGTGTAATAGCAGCAATGGCCGCTGTCTCTGCCCTTAATATCCTGTTTCCCAGCGTTGCAATTACTGCGCCGGAGTGTTCAGCACGCTTAACCTCTTCAGATGAAAATCCCCCTTCCGGGCCAGTTATGATGTAGATTGCTTTTTCTTTTATCTCCAGATTTTGGATTTCCTTAAGACCCTTCCCGCCGCCTTCATAAAACATGACGGCAGTGGCGCCATCTGCTCGTATTGCGTCTGTTAAGGCTGAGAAATTCACGGCTTCATTAATCTCAGGTACCACAACTCTCATCGACTGCCTTGCCGCCTCTGCTGCTATCTTTTTCCATCTATCGATTTTTCTCGTGTAGTCAAGCTGTGTACGCGCTGTTACCAGTGGTATTATCCTTTTTACTCCAAGTTCGACGGCCTTCTGTACCACTATATCCATTTTTGACCCCTTCAACAAACCCTGGCATAGTGTTATCGACAGTGGAGATTCGGTATCTGGCGCTGGGTGAGGGGTGACAGATATTTGTACGGCATTTTTGCTGCATGAGGTTATTATACCTTTAAAATACCGGCCAGTTTCGTCAAATATGAACAACTCACTGCCGGTCTTATATCTCAGTACTGTAAGAATATATCTGGCAGTCTCACCGGTGATGGTCAGAGCTGCACTCTGGACTGCCGTAGATTCGACAAATATATTAGGCATCTACTATCAGCCCGTAAACATCTCCTTCAGTTTTTCCTTGAATGTCTTTTGTACATCGTCGCCGCTGATATGGGCATATTCCTCAAGCAGCTCACGCTGTCTGGGGGTTATTTTCTTTGGGATGTCTATGTAGACCCGGACGATTTGATCTCCGCGGGCACCACCACCGACGCGCTGGACGCCCTCCCCTCTTAACTTAAACTGCTCACCCGACTGCGTTGAATGAGGTATTTTCAGCTTCGATACCCCCTTAAGCGTGGGTACTTCAATCTCACCTCCAAGCACTGCCGTTGGATAGCTGATTGGAATTTCGCAGTATATGTCTCTTTCGTGGCGCTTAAAAAATGGATGCTCGATTACATTAATAAATATGTACAAGTCACCCGGGGGCGCGCCGCGTTCTCCGGACTCTCCCTCTGATGTCATCTTCAAACGCGTATTAGCATCTATACCAGCCGGGACTTTTACGTTGAGGTTTCGCATCTTTTTTGTCCTGCCGCTGCCTCCGCACTCACCGCACGGGTCAGTCACCGTTACTCCAGCCCCGCCACATTTGCCGCATGTCCTGCTTACTGCAAAAAATCCCTGCTGAAAACGCACCTGACCGTTCCCATTACACTGTGAACATGTCTGAGGGGGATGTCCGCTTGCCGAACCGCTGCCCCTGCACTTGTCACAGCTCTCCATTCGGGGGATTGTGATTTTCTTCTCCGTGCCAAAGGCTGCCTCAAGGAGCGTTATCTCAAGGTCATAGCGCTGGTCTTGCCCACGCCTCGCCCGCTGCTTTCTCTGCCCGCCTCCACCGCCAAAAATATCCCCCAGAAAATCATCAAAGATGTCGGTAAAAGCGCCAAATCCAAAATCAGCCGCGCCACCGCCGCCGCCCACTCCATTCATTCCAGCCATCGTGCCAAATCTGTCATAATGGGCTCGTTTATTGGCATCAGACAGGCACGAATATGCCTCGTTTACTTCCTTAAACTTCTCCTCGGCCTCTTTATCACCTGAGTTACGGTCCGGGTGATACTTTAAGGCCATCTTCCTGTAGGCCTTTTTCAGCTCATCGGGCGATGCCCCTCTGTCAACCTCTAATATATTATAGTAGTCTTTCATTGTTATTTCTTGTTCTTGTCAACATCTTCAAATTCTGCCTCTACTACTTCCTCTTCAGGGCCTCCTGCCTTCTGCCCGCCAGCGCCTTGCTGCTGCCCCTGTTCAGATGCTTGCTTTGCCGCTGCATCTTTATACATTTGCTCGGCAAATTTATGAGATACTGTTGTTAGTTCCTCTACCGCCTTTTTAAGCTCCTCAGGGTTAGTGGATGTGTCCTTAATGTCTTTCAGGCGCTTAAGTTTCTCCTCTGCCTCTGCCTTTTCAGCCGGTGTGAGCTTATCACCATATTCTTTCAGTGATTTCTCAACCGCATACACGAGCGTGTCTGCCTCGTTTCTGACGGTTGCCAGTTCTTTCTTCCTCTTGTCTTCGTCGGCATGTGCCTCAGCATCCTTGACCATCTTTTTTATCTCATCATCGGAAAGGCCGCTTGAGGCGGTTATCTTAATCGACTGTTCTTTGCCCGTGCCCAAATCTTTGGCCGAGACATGGAGTATGCCGTTAGCGTCTATGTCAAATGTCACCTCAATCTGAGGGACGCCGCGCGGGGCCGGTGGAATGCCAAGAAGCTCAAAATTGCCAAGCAGCTTGTTGTCCCCTGCCATCTCCCTCTCGCCCTGAAATACCTTTATCGTAACCGCCGGCTGATTGTCCGTTGCGGTTGAGAATGTCTGGCTCTTTTTCGTCGGAATTGTCGTGTTTCTCTCGATGAGTTTTGTAAATACCCCGCCAAGTGTCTCAATGCCCAGCGACAACGGGGTTACGTCAAGGAGCAGGACTTCTTTTACGTCTCCTTTTAATACCGCAGACTGGATTGCCGCCCCTACCGCTACGACCTCATCAGGATTCACAGTTCTGTTGGGTTCTTTGTTAAAGAAACTCTGTACGGTCTGAATAACCTTGGGCATTCTCGTTGAGCCTCCAACAAGGAGTACCTCGTTTATCTCAGAGGTTGACAGACCAGCGTCTTTCAGCGCCTTCTTGCATGGCTCTATGGAGCGTGTTATTAAATTATCGACGAGCTGCTCACACTTCGCCCTTGAGAGCTTAAGCAGCAGGTGTTTTGGCCCGGATGCGTCAGCCGTTACAAACGGTAGGTTTATCTCCGTCTCAGCAGCGCTTGACAGCTCTACCTTTGCCCTCTCTGCCGCTTCCTTGAGGCGTTGCAGCGCCATTTTATCTTTCTTTAAATCAATGCCCTGTTCTTTTTTAAACTCATCCACCAGCCAGTCCATTATGCGTATATCGAAATCATCGCCGCCAAGATACGTATCACCGTTTGTCGATTTGACCTCAATGACGCCCTCGCCTATCTCCAGTATCGATATGTCAAACGTACCGCCGCCGAGGTCATAGACCGAAATCTTCTCCTCTTTTTTCTTGTCAATGCCATAGGCAAGCGATGCCGCGGTTGGTTCGTTTATTATTCTGAGGACATTCAGTCCGGCAATCTTACCCGCCTCTTTTGTGGCCTGTCTCTGGTTGTCGTCAAAGTACGCGGGGACTGTGATAACGGCATCTGTTACCGTCTCACCAAGAAAATCCTCGGCGGCCTGCTTGAGTTTTTGCAGTATCATTGCCGAAATCTGCGGCGGGGCGTAACGTTTCCCTCGGATTTCCACATGGGCGTCGCCGTTTGGTGCCTCTACTATCTTATATGGCAGCCGCTTTATTGCGTCAAGCACCTCCGGGGAATTGTACTTTCTGCCCATCAGACGCTTAACAGAGAATATCGTATTCTCAGGATTAGTTATCGCCTGCCTCTTTGCTATCTGCCCTACGAGTCTCTCGTCCTTGTCAGTAAACGCAACCACTGAGGGTGTCGTCCTGTTGCCTTCCTGGTTTGGTATCACAACAGGCTCACCGGCCTGCACCACCGCAACGCACGAGTTCGTCGTCCCTAAATCTATCCCTATTGCCCTAGCCATTGTCTGCCTCCTTATTTATTTCATCATTATTTTTATCAGTTTTTGGCTCTGACGCCTTTTTTGATACCGACACCAGCGCAGCCCTGATTAGTCTGTCCTTAAATACGTATCCCTTTCTAAATTCCTCTACTACTGTCTTATCTGCGAGGTCGTCGCGCTCTACCTCTGCCATCGCGTGGTGGAAGGCAGGGTCAAAGGTTTTTCCCTTTGTCTCTACCTCTGTGACCCCGTTAGAGGCCAGAATCTTCCTGAGTTCCTTACGTGTCATATCCACACCCTGCGCTAAGGCATCCGCTGCCCCAGGTTTAACGTGTGAGAGTGCAGCATCGAGGTTATCTGCAAGGACAAGCAGACTTGACACCAGAGACTCTGTCCCATACTTATATATCTCATCTTTCTCTTTCTGTACACGCTTGCGGTAGTTGTCAAACTCCGCGTACATGCGCATGTACTTATCCTGAAGTTCGGCGTTTTCCAGCCTGAGCCTTTCTATAGGGTCTGGTTCGTCAGGCTTGATTTCCAAAATGATGTCGCTGTCATCGGGCTGTGCTGCAGGTTCATTAGTGCCTGCTGCGTTTTCACCGACGGTTATATCAATCTTTTTCTCTTCCAAATGTACCTCCTGCGCGCTATATAAACCCAAGCTGTTTGGACAGAAAATTCGCAGACGTGCTTACAATAGATATGGCATTGGCGTAGTCCATCCTCTGCGGCCCTATCAGGCCAAGTACGCCAAACGGTCTGCCCTTTTCGTAAAATGTCGAGGCCACCAGGCTCAGTGCCTTTTCATCAAGCAGCGGGTCGCTGCCGACAATCACCTGTACCCCTTCGCTTTGCAATATCTTATCCAGCAGATTTATCATCAGGCTCTTGTCGTCAATAGCCTTGGACAGCTCCTTTATCTTGTGAATGTCGTCGAAATCGGGAAGATTGATCAACTCGCTCATGCCGGAGATAAATATATCAGCATTTATAGACGAAAAGACGGTCTTACACAGACACTTTGCCTTTTCTTTAAGCGTATCGCACTGTACTCTTTCTTCGGCCACATCCTCTAACAATGCCTTTTTAATATCCCGCAAGGTTGAGCCTGCGTACTCATCGTTCAGGTAACGGCTTATCTCGTTCATATCTGCCTGAGTCAACCGGCCAGAGGACTCCACTATCATGTGGCGCACAACGCCGTACTCCGTAAGCAGGATTGCCACAATCATGTCTTTTTTGTATGAATAAAATTCAATCTTACGCAGGATGCTGCTCTCTGTCGTTCGTGACAGGACAACGCCCATGTAGTGGGAGCAGTCGGACATCAGCCGTGAGATAATGGCAAGAAAATCATCGATACTAGCCTTTGTATCTGTGGCCTTGTCTGAAAGCATTGAAAGGAGATTGTTGTTTTGAGACATACCGCACTCAAGCAGCGATTCAACAAAAAACCTATAGGCCATACCCGTAGGGACACGCCCCGATGAGGCATATGGCTGGCTCAAAAACCCCAGCTCCTCAAGGTCGCTCATCGTATTACGAATCGTCGCCGATGACAGCCCAAAGCCATACCGCTTGCTGATATACCGGGAACCCACCGGAGCGGCTATCCCAATATAGCTCTCTATCACGGCGAATAATATCTTTCTCGTTCTCGTGTCCATAGTGTCAATCTATGTAATTAACCTAATATTATACATATACTTTAAATGATTTAACAATGCCTCATATTGTACATCAAGTATCACTTCAACAACAACAGACTAACACATTGATATAACAATATGTGAGATGCAAAATATATTTTCAGGGGAAAGCCTGAGCCTCCCCCTGAAACTTTTATCCTAGTACATATCTCCCATACCGCCCATACCCGGGTGACCGCCGCCGCCCATTGGCATCTTCTCATCCTTGTCGGGCAGGTCTGTTATCATCACCGAGGTGGTCAGCATCAACGACGACACTGAGGCCGCGTTTTGCAGTGCACAGCGCGTTACCTTGGTCGGGTCGATAATACCCTCTTGCATCATATCGCAGAACTTTTCGTTCTGGGCGTCAAAGCCGTAGTTCACGTCCTTTGACGCCTTTACCTTCTCGATTATTATTGCGCTTTCCAGACCGGCATTGTTGATAATCTGTCTGATTGGCTCCTCAAGCGCCTTTTTAATTATGCTGGCGCCAATTTTCTCGTCGCCGGTTAACTTCAGGTCATCTATCGTTGCGATACACCTGAGAAGGGCAACTCCACCGCCGGGCACTATGCCCTCTTCTACGGCTGCGCGGGTGGCGTGAAGGGCATCTTCAACTCGAGCCTTCTTCTCCTTCATCTCTGTCTCAGTAGCCGCACCGACGTTGATTACTGCAACACCGCCTACGATTTTTGCAAGCCTCTCCTGGAGTTTCTCCCTGTCGTAGTCAGAGGTGGTCTCTTCGATTTGAGCCTTTATCTGCTTTACACGGCCCTTAATCGCATCCTGCTTGCCCTCGCCTTCTACTATGGTCGTGTTGTCCTTGTCTACGGTTATCTTCTTGGCGCGTCCGAGGTCGGTCATCTTTACGTTTTCGAGCTTCATGCCAAGGTCGTCAGATATTACCGTGCCGCCGGTCAGGATTGCGATATCCTCAAGCATGGCCTTACGCCTTTCGCCAAAGCCTGGGGCCTTTACACCGCATACCTGAAGCGTACCGCGCAGCTTATTTACGACTAATGTAGCAAGCGCCTCACCCTCTACGTCCTCAGACAGAATGAGAAGCGGCCTGCCCATCTTTGCAATCTGCTCAAGCAGCGGAATCAGGTCCTTCATCGAGGAGATTTTCTTGTCATAAAGAAGGATGTGTGCGTTTTCTAATACGACCTCCATCCTCTCGGAGTCTGTAACAAAATACGGTGAGATATAGCCGCGGTCAAACTGCATACCTTCGACTACCTCGAGGGCGGTTGCCATGGACTTGGCCTCTTCTACGGTGATTACGCCGTCTTTGCCGACTTTGTCCATCGCCTCTGCGATGAGGTCCCCAACTGAGGGGTCATTGTTGGCAGAGATAGTACCAACCTGTGCTATCTCTTTCTTGTCCGCTACTTTCTTGGTCATCGCCTTGAGTTTATCGATAACCGCTGTTACGGCCTTCTCCATGCCGCGCTTTAGGTCCATCGCATGTGCGCCTGCTACTACGTTCTTTACGCCCTCTTTGTAGATGGCATGTGCCAGCACTGTAGCTGTAGTTGTGCCGTCGCCAGCGGTATCAGAGGTCTTTGAGGCAACCTCTTTTAAAAGCTGTGCGCCCATGTTCTGAAACGGTTCCTTCAGCTCTATCTCCTTTGCGACCGTTACGCCGTCTTTGGTGATTGTCGGAGAACCGTATTTCTTGTCAATAATTGCGTTTCTGCCCTTCGGGCCAAGCGTTGCCTTTACGGCAGTGGCAAGTACGGTTATACCCTCAAGGATTTCCCTTCTTGCCGCTTCATCAAAAAGTAACTGTTTAGCTGCCATTTATACCCTCCTATGCGATTATTCCTAAGACGTCTTCTTCTTTGATTATTAAATAATCAACACTGTCAATCTGAACCTTCGAGCCGGAATACTTATCGAAAAATACCTCGTCTCCAACCTTCAGCTCCTTGACCTCTGAACCAATGGCCTCAACCTTACCGCGTTGCGGCTTCTCTTTGGCCGTGTCCGGCACATACAAGCCGCCGGCAGTCCTCTCCAACTCTTCTTTGTAGCTGACAAATACACGCTCTTTTAACGGTTTAAACTTCATAGAGTCACGCTCCCTTCGTTGTTATTAGCACTCACACCGAGTGATTGCTAATAATATAACACACACTTCATAATTTTGCAAGTTTTTTTTATACATCAAAACATTTTTACTGCGAATTCAGATTCACGCGCAGAAAGCAGAGAGGCTCAACTTCAATATGATACTACGCATAACCACGATAAATCAATAGTTTATGTAGAAATACATCATGTCTATCTGGCAATATGCCTGAGCCTCGGACTGCGCAGGCGCTATAGCAGTCTTTTTGCAGACCTCTTGCCGTGCATGGGCTTATGGCCGATAGCGCGGACTTCGTTTCCTGTCTTGAACCCAGATACGGCAGAGTTTAGCTCTCCGGATATTTCATTGATGGCAGTAACTTCAGTCATAACATCCTCAGACATACGCAGAATATCTCTTGAAATGTTTGACGATTTATCAATATTTTCAGCAACCTCCCCGGATGCGGCAGATTGTTCTTCCACCGATGCAGCTATCTGGGTGATTTGGTCTGCCACGCTTTGAACTGACAAGACCATCTGATGCAGGATTTCACCAACTTCTTTTATGGAGCCGGTAGCATGGGTGACCTTTGCTGAGGCCTCGGACATGGACTTGGTGGTCTTGTCAGAGTCCTGTTTGACTGTGGAAATCTTCTGTGAAATCTCATCTGTTGCCTTGATTGTCCTCTCGGCAAGTTTTCTCACCTCGTCGGCAACAACGGCAAACCCTCGTCCTTGTTCCCCTGCCCTTGCGGCCTCGATTGCGGCATTCAGGGCCAGGAGATTTGTCTGGTCGGCTATGTCCTTAATAACCACTAAGATGTTGCTGATCTCAAAGACACTGTTGTTGAGGCTTCCCACCATACCGGACAGTTCTATTGTGGATTCATATACCTCATTAAAAATCCCAACGGCTATATCAGCGGCATCTTTACCTTTGGCGGCCGTTTGCTTAGAGGCAATGCTTGTCTCTGAGGCAATGGAGGCATTTCTTGCTATGTCAACTATGGTGGCACTCATTTCCTCGGCGGCGGTTGCAATGGTCATTGCCTGCTCGGACTGGTTTGAAGCACCGTCGGACATTAGAGCGGCCTTATCTGTCAGCGCCCCGACTTTTGAAAAGAAATGCTCTGAGGAGGCGTAAATTTGGCCGATGATACCTCTCAGGGTATCGTGCATGACCTTCATATTTTTTGCAAGTACAGTAATTTCACTATTTCCTTCACATGCAATCTCTCCAGTTAAGTCCCCTTCGGCCATTAAATTGACCTGACCGACTATCTCAGACAGTGGTACGCATATACTCCTTGTTATGAACAACGACAAAATCCCTAATATAACAACTATTACAAGCGTGACGCCCACACCCTTGGCGGCCTCCTGTTTCAGGGCAGCGCTAACGTCATCCAGATATATACCGCTTCCGATTATCCAGCCCCACGGCTCAAAACCTTTCACAAAAGACAGCTTTTCTACAGGACTGCTAAACCCGGGCTTTGCCCATAAGTAATATACAAAACCCTCTTTGTTCTTTCTTACCATATCGGTAAACTCCACGAACAGGCGTTTGCCGTTAGGGTCTTTAAAATCTGATAGGTCTTTGCCGTCAAGTTCGGGCTTATACGGGTGCATAATCATATTTGGGTGCATGTCGTTGATCCAAAAATACTCTTTCTCGTCATATCTGAGAGACTTAATTACACCCATTGCTTGTGACTTCGCATCGGCTTCGGATATTTTACCTTCCCTGAACTGTTTGTAATAGTTATCTACTACGCCATAGGCCGTCTCCACAAGATGTTTCGTCTTCAACTGCCTGTCAGACATCAGAGTTTCTTTAAAAAAATACCCGCTTATTACTATGTTTACGGCAAACCCGGCAATGGCAATAGACACGATTAACCATAACCTATGGCTGATCTTTAATTTACTTAACATGCGACCCCCTTGTGCTGCATCATCCGAATACCAATTTACTACGAGTGAAATAATAACATAGAAAATACAAAATTATCTATACCACCAAACGGGTGAGGCAATTCGGGATATTGACATTCTCTATGCAAAAACATAATATACGTTCTAATCAGACACGGTGTGCCTTGGGGGTGTGTATCTCTTGAGTCAAGCAGCAATGAGCCAATTAGATAGAAAAACGGCAGTAGTTCTATGTATAACCTTACTCATAGGCATGTTTTTTTATTTATATGGACTTAATGGCAGGATTTTATGGGAAGATGAGACTGTTACGACTAATCTTGCCGTCAACATACTTAAATACGGAATCCCTTTGGGGGATGACGGGACAAACCGGCTGATTTTCTCTACTCCCGATGACCTCAATAAGGACTCTGTGTGGGTGTTTTCGCCCTGGCTTAGTGAGTATATAACGGCCGTTTCTTTTGCGTTACTTGGGAAAAACGAGTTTGCAGCGCGATTACCCTTTGCCCTTTTGGGATTTTTATCTGTCATTTTTTTGTTTTACATAGTCTTGGTTTGTTTCAAAGACAGGCAGATGGCGCTGATAACACTGCTTCTGCTTGTAACAAACGAGGCATTGATTCTGCATAGCCGCCAGTGCAGGTACTACTCTATATCTGTTTTCATGCAGGTATTGTTTATATATGGATTTTATCTGCTGTTACAGAGAAAGCGGCTGGGTATTGCCCTTATTGCAACAGCCCTTACCTGCCAGTTTTACAGTAATTATCTGTTTGTGCCGGGCAATGTGATATTGATGCTGGTTGCTGGCTTAATATTCAGGAAAAAATACCCTGGGATTTTCTACGACCTGATAATTGCTGCCACTATATTATTTGCCGTTGCCCTTGTCTGGGTTATATACGCGCGCCTTTGGATTCAGTCAGGGTATGTGGGGAGCGCATTTTACTATAAGAGGCTGCTTTTTTACATTATGCAAATCAATATGACGATGTTTCCCCTGTTAGTGCTTCCGCTGCCTGTTTATTTCTGGAGAAGAGGCGATTTTGTCGTCAATAGGATTTCCAGGGATATGATATTCTTTCTCCTTGTCATGATACCGCTTCAACTCGTATTTATTGTAAACTATAAATCGTTTTATGTTCGCTATGTGATCGCACTTGCTCCGGTCTTTATTGTCCTATTGTCATTAACCCTGAGAAAGACTCCCCTGATACTGCGTTATACGATTTTGGCAGTACTGTGTGTTTCAAACCTCATTGGATACGCCGGGCTTCCTTTATTTAAACTATTTAAGACCAAACCAGTAAATCTTGAGTACCAGAGACCTGTAATCACTATCATGAACATGTTTATGGAGAGAATCACGCCATATGTTAACCGCTCTGAGGAGATAATTGCCTTTTTGAATGAAAACACGCGGCCTGGGCAGTCTCTGCTTGTATCAGGATTAGGTTCAGACTTTCCTGTTATATTTTATACAAAATTAAAAGTTATCAGGGTTGAAGAGGCAATGGAGACATCTGTAGAGATGCCGGATTGGATTTTCCCGCAAACTGTCTCCGGTATAAATGAATATTTTATGAGAAAAAGTTTTTCTATTGATATGCTATCTATTTCTGAGTTTTTGAAAACAAACTATGATATGCTTAAAATAGAAGTATATAACTCAAGCCCGGTGGGAAGTGTTCCGGAGCCAGATTTATATGAATATGTTACACCGTCAGATAAAAAAGTATTTATTGCTTTTAAGAAAAAGATATATTAAAGAGAGGATTTTGGGGGAGATTGTGAACTTGTAAAATAATCGTGTATAATAGCTGACTGGCGTTGTGCAGATGTCCAGACTGACATCAGACCATTTTGGAGAGCTATGAAACTTAAAGGTAAAAAGATCGCCATATTTAATGCCCTGCCCCATCACGGCAGGTTCCTATTTCCCATCGCTGGGGAAGCCCGTAAACAAGGGGCCGAGATTCTGTTTTTTACCACCCTCGTGGACTATCCTTACGAAGGCGATGTATTACGAAACGGGTTTAAATGCAAATTCCTTATCGAATACGCTAACCATGAGACCAATGCAAACATCAAGGCTGCAACCAATAAACTGCTTGACCAGTGGACAGGCGTGAACTTCTCATGGCATGGTTTCAGGCATTGGTCGCTGTTTCAGCAGCACAGGTCTCTCAACAGAAATGTCGAGGACTACTTTTGCCTTGAAGCCCTGATAACACAGGAAAAGCCGGATATGTTTCTAACCCTCCACGAGATGAACCCCTGGGGTAAGCAAATCGGCCACTTAGCTAAAAAACATGACATACCCTATATCACCCTTCAGGAAGGGGACTACTATAACCCTATGCTTAATTTTTCAACCCATGCCGAATACTCAATGCTCAACCTCATCTGGGGCGTTCAGACCAGAGATACCCTTCTGGAACATAAATGCTCATTCCACAAACTGATGATAGTCGGAAATACGCATATCGACGACGCTATCAAAAAATTCACGCTTCCCTCTATGATAAAAAGTATCAAAAAAGAACTATCCATTCCAAACGACAAAAAAGTTGTTGCCTTCATGCCCAACACACACTGGGGCGCTGTAACAGAGCGCTCGATGTGGGGCGAGCTGCTTCAGGCGCTTAAACGCCCTGACTTAGTATGCGTATTTAAGTGGCACCCTCAGGTAATGTATCCAACATTTCTTGAAATCAAAAAAACTATTGAAGAGCTGCTCCCAGGCGCAGTTGTCGTGTTCAGCTATGACCCTTACAAGATACTTGCCATCTCAGACTACTGCATCGTAATGGGGAAGACAACGCTGGGCGTTGAGGCCCTCGCATTCAGAAAGCCGCTCTTTGATCTCTACAATATCCTAAACGGCGAAGAGTACTATAAAGACATCGGCGTGGCACAGCCCGTCTCCCCTGCCGGTAACTGGGAGGCACTGTTTCAGACAATGGAAAAGGGCATCCCCGATGCAATAAAAGAAGCGGCAGCTAATTTTGTGGACAGGGTCTTCTACCGCCTCGACGGTAAATCAATAGACAGGGCATTAGACATCATATCGTTTATCTTTGAAACAAAAGATGTCGGCATAAACGGGCGCAACACCTCTGTCTGCTTAAAAAATACCGCAATAAAAAACAGGTTAAGCATCATAATCCCATCTGGCAAAGACGCACTGCCATTAATGGCAACATTAAACTCTATATCATGGAACTGCCGCCACGAGGACATCGAGATAATTATCGTTGCAAACGACGACAGCATAAAAGAGGTCGTACTTAGCTCCACAAGCGGCATAACAATAGTTGACTGCAAAGACGACAGCATTGCCGTTTTGTACAATCGCGGCGTAGAGGTCTCAACCGGTGAGCATATAGTGTTTATGCTTCCCGGCATCTACTATTACAAGGACGATGGCTTAACAGAGGTGTTGAGCGGCGGGATTGCCGGGATTGAGTTGAGAAACCCTGACTTAACACCCTATAATCTGGGCGTTGGAACAGACTTCAATTGCACACCATATAATATCACCACACAGGGTAAGCCGCCTAAGTATGTAAGCAGCGCCTTCTGTGCAATTACACGCACTGTCATAGAGTCCATAGGCGGGTTTGACGAAAACGTAGAGTATTTTATTGTGGATGCGTGCCTTGCCGCCCAAAGCAAGGGACATAAGGTGTCATTCGCAAAAGATGGAATGATGCTGGTCTATAAGTATCCCAACTTTATGCCAATTCCTGACTTAAGATACCACACAGGACAGTGGAAGAAATCAGTCCGCTTTTTCGCCAGATGGTATGACAAGCTGGAGAAAGACGACGATTACCTGACCTATGCAAAGGACATGCTGAGGTAATGCTGCCGTAATTTACCTTCAAGCCTGAAAAATCAGCTAAAATACGGACAAATCGCTGCATATCTGCTGTACCATTATTTATCATCATATAATTATAATATAGTATCATATATATCATGTATTATCAAGCTATTATGATATATTATACTACTATTTATTATGTAATATAGTACATAGTTAATAAATGACTATAAAATCAGCATTATAGCACCAACTATTTTTGTATCGTTTTATCAGCTACTTACAGCCTATGACATCTACCCCTATACTACAATATTGTAGCTTACATACAATATTGTAGCTTTTTTTGCCCTTTTTTACTCTTTTCAAGCACCATGCGAATAGGAGAATGGCGTGTTCATTGGCTTTATAAGGCATTTATGCGAATTTATATATTACATATAGAGTTAGTAAATAACTAACAGTAATACGCATAGGAGGCATATGGGAAAGAACACTACACCATCAGATGTCAATGAGGCACTCAAGCCAACTCAGCAGGAGGCAGCTACCCCTGCACTTTATTGCAGGTCAGTTGACGCCCGCCGTGTTTTAGAGGGAATGGCCGTTGACCCGTTAATTGGAATGGCTGAACTTGCGCGTGACCCGGATGTGGATTCAAAGACCCGTGCCAAGATTTACATGGAGCTGGCCCAGTACATTTACGAAAAAAAGAAAGCCGCCGCTCCAGAAGAGACCATCCAGATGGAAACCTACGAGGAGCGCCTTCGCAGAATCAGGGGCGAGGACAACTTTATAACCTGCACTGATACTACTGACACTGAGACACAAGACGAGGAATACCAGGATGAATAGCCCAACACAGGAGACGACACCATGTTAATACCAACAGAGGAGTTCTTAACGGCAGTCATCACATTAAGCCGTCAACCAGAGTGGGACGCCGTAAGGCAGTGGCTGCAAAGGCAGCACACACTGCAGTCATCCAGAAACGATACCCAGCGTGAGGACGTACTTTTAAGGATGGGGCAAGGCATGGCCCAGTGCCTCTGTGAACTTACCAAACTCCTTACGCCAGAGGTCGCAGCAAGGAGGCTGGATACACTTAAGGCGCAAAACAGCTCCCCGTGCGATGAAACACTGCGATGCACAGCATTTTACTAAAACCAGCAGGGAGGAAAAAGCCATGGAAAGACAGACACCAAGTGCCACAGGGCAAACAGAGGACTTTACCTGCCGCTGCGGGTGTGGGTTAAACAACATATCAGCAGCACTTGTAGCAACCCTTGACAAGATAAGGGAATCGGCAGGTATCGCACTTAAGATAACCTCCGGCTGCCGCTGCAAGACGCACAACAAGGCCATAGGTGGGAAGTCAGATTCGGCTCATTTAAAGGGACTTGCTACCGACATTTCCATAGCAAGCAGCCATGAGCGATATCTGGTGTCAAAGGCCGCCATCGACGCAGGGGTCGAAAGACTTGGCATTGGCACGACTTTAGTGCATCTGGATATCGACAAGGATAAACCGCAAAAGGTTGCATGGCTTTACGCCTGAGACATACCCTGAGAGGGAGGTACAATGACTGATACACACGTATCTATGGAGGCATGCAGGGAGTGCCAGAAGCGCCAGGATGAAAGACATGTGCATTTCGACAACTCCCTCGACGAACTCAACGGCGACCTGAAGGATTTCTGGAATGAACTGAAGGACTTTCAAAAAGAGATAAAGCAGTTCAAGGAATCTATAAACAGCATGTTTGGAAAACTCTACATGCTGATTGGCTCGGTGTTGATTACCCTTATAGCAAATCTGTTCTTAGAGTATCTGAAAAAGTGGGGGCGCTAAAACGGGCATATCAGCCCGCACATATAACTGAATCTTAAAATCCAGGGAGGCCAGGACAATGAAAAAGTTACTACTGACACTGCTAAGTACAGTTTCTATGCTGATATGTTTACAGGCTGCCAATGCCGACATGTACGTCTTATACAATGACAACAAAACAGGCGATGGGGAAGTACAAGATGTATCGTACGCTGAGTTCAGGACATGGTCATGCGATGTAGATGTATCCCAAAACACGACAACCGCCGTAAGCGTGGTCATCAATGGAAATCAATGTACTCCGGCACAATGCAACCCTTCGAGGTTGAACAAGTTTAGCCCAACGGCAATTGCACTATACCACTTGTCTCCTTCTGAGCTTGCTGCCGGATTTGCGTCATTTTCAATTGTTGACACACCGGTTCAGAGGATACGCGCCAGTCTGGTTACGCTTACGGGCGGGACAAATCCATATGTGACTGTCAGATGCACGGGGGTGAAATAATGAATATGACAAGGGGTATAGCTGTCTCACTGATTACCGCCTTGCTTTTAATACATGGTGTGCCGTGTTATGGCTGGTCTGGCTTCAGCCGGACAATTAACGTTGGTGGTGGTGGTACGAGTTATAACGGCGACCTCAGCAGTATCACAACTGACAACATAACTGAAGGGACATTTAATAAGTATTACATGGACGCAAGGGCAAGGGCAGCGCTGTCTGCATCACTTCCTCTTTCATATAACACATCAACAGGTGTGTTTTCCCTGACTACAGTGCCTATAACATCCGGCGGCACTGGCCTGGCAACTACACCAGTAAAAGGCCAGATGTTCATCGGCAATGACAACGGGACATTCAGGCTGAATACGCTTAACGCTGGCTCAAACGTTACTATCACAAATGATAACGGTTCCGTAACTATAGCTGCAAGCACGGGCAGCTCCCCCCTATGGGGAAACATAACAGGCACGCTGTCTGCACAAGGCGACTTACAAACTACACTAAACACAAAAGAGCCAACGGTTGCAGCCGGAACAAATACCAGGTGGTACAACGGCACTAAGAACTGGTTTACCTTTTATTCGGACAACGCAACTGAAGGGACAACCAACCTGTACTACACAAATGCAAGGGCAAGGGCTGCCCTGACAGGTCTCGGGTTGATAGACTACAACTCCGGCACAGGGGCTATATCTCTAACTGGCACTACCACAAACAAGTGGCTTGACGGCACGGGCAATTATTTTTTTCTTTACTCAGACAACGTTACAGAGGGAGGTAAGCTCTACTGGAGCCAGTCGCGCTTCAACACGGCATTCTCCGGCATGACTACTGATAACCTGTCTCAGGGTACCGGCAACCTATACTTTACCAACTCGGCGGCACGTGCAGCACTGTCCGGTGCAGGCAGTATTACATATGACAATACTACAGGGATAATCTCGTATGTCAGTCCACAAGCACCTACCTATGACAACCTGACAGTAAGCAATGTTTTAAGCATTAATAACATCGTAAAAATCGGAACGATGGACGCATTCTCACGCTATCAGATATGGAACTACATGCCAAATTCAGTTTTGCGGCTTGGGGCATCTCAGGGTGATGGCGACGCTACAAATGTATCATCTCAGGGCATTATCGTCTATGGCCCTAATTTGCAGGGCGACACTATGACATCCAGTGATTTGTCATATGCCCGAGTGAAAAACGACCGGTTCGGGTTGTATTCCCTTAAGGCAACAAACTCTGAATTGCCTGGTTATTACTTCAGGGTTGACCCAAATGGTCTGTATCTCACCGAAAACAATGGGGTTAAGACATATCAAATAGACAGGCTAACCGGCAATACAACAATCTCAGGGGGGCTGAAGATTGGCAGCTTAACAGGTGTCCTGACTGCCTCGGGAGGCAGTGTTGCCGCAGGCAATACCGACAACATCACCGAGGGCGTTATGAACAAATTCTATTCGGACAGCCTGGCAAGAGCAGCGGTCTCGGCAGTTGCGCCCCTGTCATATAACAGCACAACCGGCGCGATCTCAATTGCCGGTGTCACAAGTACGCCGGTTAAAGGGCAGCTATTAATCGGCAATGACAACGGGACGTTCGGGTTAAACACCTTAACCGCTGGTTCAAACATAACAATCACAAACGATAACAACTCGATAACCATCGCGGCAAGCGGGGGAGGCGGCGGGGGAACATGGGGCGGCATAACCGGCACGCTGTCTGCTCAAAGCGACTTACAAACTGCGCTCAACTCAAAAGAAGCGACTGTTGCCACCGGAACAAGCGGCGACTGGTACAACGGAACTAAAAACTGGTTCACTCTTTATACAGACAATATAACGCAGGGGACAAACCTATGGTTTACGAACTCAGCGGCACGGACGGCGTTATCGGCTGGTACTGGTATAAGTTATGACAATACCACCGGTGTTATAACGGCAACCGGTGGCGGCGGTGGAAGCATTGGCGGCATAGACAATTTTACATTGACAACTAACCAGAGCGGTCAGGCACAGGTAGCAAACTGGGTAATTGACAATATTATTCTGGCGTTCTTTAAGTTGGCAATCCATGCAGCACTCAGTGTTTTCAATATGGTGGATGGTGTATTTGACAAATTTGAAAATCAAGCTGGGATAGATAACCGGACAGTGGCATGGAGTGATAATGTTACATACCTTGTGTCTGACCATACGTATGTTAGTGTCCCTGCAAGCGGTGGTGTAGCCGGAACTAATTTATGCTCCGCGCCTGATTATCCAGGGTATCCGAGAATATACGGGCCTAGTCAGGGGGGCGACTGGATAGTAACAAATCTTTGCGACAACTCTACAGTATTAGGTGGTGTTTGGAGTGCCGCAGGTTTGCCGACTATTGAGTTCGAGTTTAGTGCTCCGATAGTTCTTCAGGGGTACAATATTTTGTTTAATCATAATTATGCCCCCACTGCATGGGGTTTTTATGGTTCAAATGATAACTCGTCATGGACTTTGCTTGATAGTCAGAGTGGTATAACACTTACATATGGAAAAACCAATACATATATGTTTTCGGGAGGTCTTGCGACATATCAATTTTGGAAGTTCGATGTTACAGCCGGGCAAGGTGGTTATGCGCAGCTTGGTGAAATGCACTTATTAGCAGGGGATGTATTAGCAACATACCGCAACATGCTATTAACATCAGTGCCGTATACAGCCCCGTTCAATCCAACAAAGGCCAGGCTGATATTTGTACAGCAGGACAATACCACGCAGGGAATAACTCTTAATACTGACCTGAAGGCATATGTGTCATCAGACAACGGGACATCATGGACACAGGTAACACTTGCAAAGGACGACGTTATACAGGCGGGGACTTCAAGCACACCGGCGTGGAATCTGCTGAGCGGTGATGCAACTCTTGAAGGCAGCAACAATCAGATGAGGTGGAGACTTATGACGTTCAACAACGACAATGTCACCAATAAGGGCACTGCTGTTCGCGCAGCCGCATTATTGGTGCAATAAGGAGGTGAAGATGATGGTAAAAGAGGATACATGGATAACGGTAATGATAGTTTCAACGCTGATAATGGTTTGCCTGATATTGGGTCTGACGCTTGCGTATGCAGAGCCTAAGCGTGTAATAAGCGCAGACCAGCAGGCAGTCGTCATGCAAAAACACCAGCGCAAGCAGGATATAAAGGCGGAAATCACTGACTACGCCACAATCAGCCAGCAAATAGACGCGGTTAAGAATATGGAAGACGTAAAGGAGATACTCAGGAAGCTTGCCAAGGTCGCCGCACTTCAATCGGTCGGCGAATAAAAACCCAGGGGGGGCAGTGCCCCCTCAATAAAACATAAGGAGGACAAATATGGAAACAAACGTAAAGCTGGAAGCACCAGAGACAGACTTACCTGCCGCTGATTCAAGTCTGCCAAGTCAGACTACCCTTGTACATCAGGATAGCGATACACTGGCAGACCCACAGGAAGAAAACACGCACCCGAAGTACGTTTGCAGCATCTGTAAGTCTATCGATGAGGACGAGGAGCTTGCCGCTTTCCGCGATGAAAACCCCAACACATACAACGCGGTAAAAAAGATGTTGAGCATTGTCTTAAGCGAACTCGAGACCGACAACACCACAGACAACAACAAAAGTCCTGAAGTCATCGTCCCCGAGATTATCGTCAATGAAGAGGATGATGTCAATGACAAGACCGGTGATACTCAGGCATCCACTGAGACACAGGCCGAACCGGGCCAAACAGTCGGCGTACCCAGCGTACAGGTTACTCCCACTGCGAAGCTCACACCGCCCCAGGTGCAAAACATAGACCGTTACGCCGTACCACCGCGTACCGTCAGTAATGCAGCCAGACCCACTGGCAGCGATGATACATTTACTGCCTCTGAAATTCACAACTTCTACAAGGATGTAGTCAGAGGCCGCTACAAAGGCAGAGAAAAAGAGGCAGATGCACTTGAGTCCCGCATCTTTCGTGCAGTCAAAGAAGGCAGGGTAACCGCTTAGGAAACACAGCGTATTTGTAAACGGCGTTTTCGACGCCGGAATCAACACATTCAATGGGGGCATAATCCCCCGAAAACAGGAGGACAAAACATGGCATTTCCACGCACAGCAGGACACCCAGATTACAGCAGCACAGGGACAATGAAGTTCGATCGGGGACTGTGGTCTGGCAAGCTCATCAAGAAGTTCTACAGAACAAGCGTCATTCCATGCATAGCAAATATAGACTATGAGGGCGAGATACAGGAACAGGGTGACCTTATCTATATCCGCGCAGTACCGGATATAACCATAAGGGATTATGTAAAGGGGCAAAAGATCGAGTACGAGAGGCCAGAAACCGGCCCGGCCCTTGACCTGGTTATTGACAAGGGAAAGTACTTTGCCTTTGCCTGTGACGATGTTGACAAGTGGCAGTCCGATTTAGACTTGCTTGAGCTGTGGAGTAATGACGCATCTATTCAGTTAAAGCTCGTCGTGGACTCGGACATACTTTCGTCAATACCGGCAAGCGCCGACGCTGCAAACAAAGGCACTGCGGCAGGGGCAATCTCCATGAACATCGACCTGGGCGGCAGCGGCACCCCCGTGCAGATAACAAAGAGCAACGTGCTGGATTACATCATCGACTGCGCTACGATTCTCGACGAACGCAACGTGCCTGAGACCGACAGATGGCTCGTCATACCGGCGTGGATTGCGGCAATGATAAAGAAATCCGACCTCAGCAACGTTGCCAGAACCGGAGATGAAGAGTCATCGATAAGAAACGGCATGATTGGTATGATAGACCGTTTCACCGTCTACAGCAGCAACTACATCTCCAACGTCACCGACAGCGGCAGCCTGGCCTACAACGTGATGTTTGGTCATAACTCTGCCCTGACGTTCGCCTCTCAGATATTAAAGACCGAGACGCTGCGCTCTGAGAGCACTTTCGGAGACCTGGTAAGGGGACTTCTGGTCTACGGTTATAAGGTGATAAAGCCCGAGGCGCTTGGCGTGCTTTACGCTAAGAGATAGTCTGATACACGAGATACAGGGAGGGTATATCATGCCCTCCCTTAAGAATGGGGCCGTCGGCCCCCTCAACAAACTCAGGGAGGTATAACACATGGCAGTAGTAAATTTAACCGGCGGACAGTCCGCCATTCCATTTGACGGTCTGAACAAACTGTACCGCATCAAAAACAGGATAGATTTCTCACAGAACAATGTCAGCGCCTCTGACGTAGTACACACTGCAACTGTAAAGGCTAATACCCACGTCAAGCAGGTATATGTAAAGCTGATAACCCCTGAGGGTTCAACCGCAACATGCACCATAGGCGACTCCGGTGATGCAGATGGTTTAATTGCCTCTGCGAATCTGAACGCAGCGGCAGGGACAATCACACATAACACCATAACTGACGCATATGCCAACGGACGTATCTATACATCGGAGACCGACATATTACTCATCCCCGCTCACAACCTCTCCAATGCCGTAGTGGATATCATGGTGGTCTGCCAGGACCTCAACTAAAACCCACGGGCTGGCCGGTCTCCTATCGGGAGACCGGCCCCCCCCTAAATGGAGAAACGCCTATGACACTAACCGAAATAGTTGCAGCAACAAGAAGTATGCTTGATGACACCGCCACGCCATACCTATGGCCGGACGAGGAATTGGTTGTCTGCCTCAACGACAGGCTCAATGTCATGTGCGCAGAGACGCTTTGCATAACCGATTCAACTACTCCGCAGATATGTACGGTAACTTTGACCAAGGGGTTGGCAAGTTATGCACTGGACAGCCGCATTATAGCAATCAAACGCGCAGCACTTCAGAGTACCGGAGCTCCACTTTTTAAGACTACACAGGACTCACTGTTCAGATGGTATGGATTGTGGCAAAACTTCGAGGGGACTCCGGCGTATTATCTGCTTGACGTACAAAGCGCTCATATCACACTCCATCCTGTTCCGGCTGCAAGCGATACGATTAATCTTACCGTCTATCGCCTCCCTCTTAGTGAAATGTCAACCTCGACTCCAGGGGCAGAACCAGAGATACCCCGCCGCTACAGCCGCACCCTGATTAACGGCATCCTGGCCCTGGCCTACGAGAAGTCCGGCTCAGAGACGCTAAACACAGAATCAGCAAAGACTTACCGTGAGTTATGGCAAAAAGGCATCGATGAGATAAAAAGAGAGGCTCTGGTAAACGGCAGCGCCTCCTACTCCATCAATGACCTGATGGGGGTGATATAGTGGGAAACGCCTATAAGGAATTTAAGGGGGTTTCAAATGTACTGCCGCCTGAGCGTATGGGATTTTCATATCTGAGTTCAGCAGTAAATGTAGATATCGACGACTCAGGGATGATAAGGCGCAGGTCAGGTTACAAGAAGATATATGAAGGCACTCCGCATTCGCTGTGGAGTGACGGCCGGGTGTGCCTGTTTTGTGAGGATGGGCAGCTAAAGGAACTGGTAAGGCCAGATGTGCCTGGTGCCCCATATGGAGTTCGTTCACTGAGACAGGGGCTTACAAGCGGCAGACGCATGGCATACCTTTCACTCAACGGCACGGTGTACTATTCAGACGGAGTCATAACAGGGGCTGTTGATACACGCGGCGAACGCCCTGTGGCACGAACATGGGGGATGATGCCGCCGCCTGTGCCAATATTGTCTGCCACAACTGGCAGCCTTCGCCCGGGAAGATACGCCATAGCCCTGAGCTATGTGCGCCGCGGCGGGGCATACTCACCAAGCGGCGGGCAGGAGAGCGGCACATCAAATCTTTCACACATAGAGACCATGACAGGCGGAATAACCGCCGCTGTCACAGCCTCATGCGACCCCGATGTAGTAGGAATAAACCTTTATATAACGGCAGTATATGGAGAGGCCCTATACCTTGCAATGAGACTTCCAAACCAAACCGCTGATGTCGTCCTGCAAGACGAACCCGCCCCTATACTTATAGCACTGACAGAGGGGTTAAAGCCGCCCCCAGGTGGACACCTCCTGACCTACTATAGAGGGCGCATATACACAGCCGCCCACGATGTACTCTATTACTCTGAGCCATTCGCACCTGAACTGTATAACATGGCCACAAACTGGATACCGTTTAACGGTATGATAGCCCTGCTTGCCGCCGCAGATGAGGGCATATTCATAGGGACAAAAGACGAACTCTACATGCTGAGAGGCGCCACACCCGACAAATTCACCATACATCTGCTCTCTAACTGCGGCGCTGTCTCTGAGTCGCAGACTACTGGTATAGTGCACCGCTCAGACAACGGCATCAACTCGGTGAAACGTATGCTGTTGTGGGAATCGCGCCAAGGCATGTGCAGCGTCTCGTTAGAGGGCGGCTCAGAGATAAACTACGCGGCTGATGGTATATATTCATACGAATGCGGTCTCATAGGGGCGGGCATTGTAGAGCGCCGAGACGGGATGAACCTCTATATAAGTGTAATGAAAAAAGGCATAAACTCAGCCCTTCAGAAGGAAAACCGTTATATGGAAAAAGTTTACGGCAGCGGCGCCCCAGCTCTGCCCAATTGCTCAATAACTGCATCATAAAAAAGCATATCCACACATTTATATAACAGGCAGGGTCAGTGACCCTTCATAACAAACACAGGGCTAACCAGCCCCAAAAGGAGGCAGCAACATGGCACTAAGACTTTCGACAGGCCTGAGAAACAAGATTCTGGGAATCAACACAAATCTCTTAACAAACGGGGACTTCGGCATAGACTTCAGCGGCTGGACACAGTTGACCGGCACAACTCAGCGCGTTGCATCAACGGGCGCGGTCTCGGGCACGGGCTATGCCGAGTGCGTAAACGCAGGTTCTGCATCGGCCAAGTTCACAAATAGCCCGGCTGTCACTGTGAAATCTAACCGTCTCTACAAGCTCACCTATTACTACCAGAAACCCACATCAAGCGGTGTTGCTGGCATGGTTTCAGTAGGTTCAACATCAGGCGGGACAGAGGTAATCTCCGTAGTCCACAACGACACGGCGGGATCATGGGTAAAGAAGGAGTACACGTTCAGGACCGGGGCATCTCAGACTGCGCTCTATCTATCGTTTCAGACGAACACGGCAGTTGCCTCAGACAAGTGCTGGTTTGACCAGATAAGCCTCACAGACGCCGCGGCAAGTCTTCAGGAGATATTTTATAAGGGTTTTATTCAGATATTCTCCGGCTCACAGCCTGCGTCTCCAGACAGCGTTCCTTCGGGTACGCTGCTGTGTACTATATACTCGGATGGCACATCAGCGGGTTTGAGTTTTGATGATGCTGCCTCTGGGACAATTGCAAAGGCAGCGGCAGAGACATGGTCAGGTACGGCAGCGGCAACAGCAACGGCAGGATGGTTCAGGCTCACAGCCCCTGGCGACAGCGGCGCACTATCGACAACAGAGGAAAGAATAGACGGGTCTGTAGCCACAAGCGGCTCACAGCTCAACATGTCCTCAACATCGATAACCAGCGGTGCCGTGCAGACAATCTCCACATTCACCATCACCATGCCGTCTGAATAACACACACCTGTAAATTAGGGGGGCATACGCCCCCCTTAATTAACGAACATTAAGGAGAGAAAAAAATGGGTGATCAGTTCGGAACGGGTACACAACAGAATCTACTAAGCGGCGGGGATGGGGCTAAACAGTACGGATGGTTTGCTGAAAATACGTCTGGCACAACGGTCTTTGATATAAACAATACCTCTGGAAGTGGAACGCCAAACTGTCTCCAGATGACATTCCCAAGCCAAGTATACACGGAAGCGAACCATCCGTTTGCGTATAGAAAACTAACTGGTGATTTCGATGTAAACACAAGAGTACAGTCATGTCTTTCATGGGCGTATGGCGGCTTAATGGTTAAGGATGAAACCATACATCCTGGGCATAAGGACTCTATTGATATTCGTGAAGATGCAAACTCAAACCTGTCATGGTTTAACCAAACAAATGACGCTGTAACAAATTCAGGATCAGGGTCATCAGGCCAATACTTACGAATAAATCGTACAGGGAATGTCTTTACGCTATATCATAGTTCTAATGGCAGCTCGTGGACACAAGACGCTCAGTGGACAAGAAATGATTTTTCATCAACAGTTTACGTTGGCCTGTTTGGATATGGGAGTTCTGGTCATGCTGGTGTATACGTTCAATTCACATATTTTAATGGCACATATACGGACGCTGGGGCAACTACAACTGCCCTTGTCTCTGATATGAATCCGGCAATGGCAGGGGTCAACGTAACATTTACGGCAACCGTTACCGGCTCATCGCCAACCGGCACTGTTACGTTTAAGGACGGTGCGACCACACTTGGAACAGATAGTCTCGATGGCAGTTACGAGGCCACATACTCAACGTCATCACTTTCAGCAGGCACTCACTCTATAACGGCGGTCTACGGCGGAGACTCTAACAACTCAGGCTCCACCTCTTCGGCACTCAGCGAAGTCATACAATCAACTGCGGGGACAATCACGCTGCCACACCTTATTACCTCCGGGGCAGTCACACAGTCAGGGAACTTCTGCAATAATGCACTGCCGATGATTAAATTAAACGCTGACTTTGCGGCTGTGGCCAATGCCGCGTTAGATTTGTCCGTACTTACAATAGACGGCAGCGTTGTCAGCACTAATGTGTCATACGGGGTGCTCTACGGGTTATCGATGTTCAGCAATGGCGGCGTAGTAGTTGGCACGTGGGGGGCGGGAAAAGCTGTGTTTCCAGCGTTTACAGTTAATTCACAGACGGCGGCAAAGGGTACGCTTGAGCTGCCATGCTTTCAGACTGACATTGAATATTTAACCGGCAGGACAGCCGACACACGACCACTGAAACTGCCGCGCTTTCAGATAGATACGCTTGTCTATAATCTCCCTATAATTCACGGCAGTGCTGGGTTTCCGGTTGTTAAGGTCTCTGCCGGGGTGCTTACCGGTGGTGGTTGTAAATGCGATGTGACACTGTCAGCCATGAAGATGCCGTCTCTGCCGTATGTCAATGCATATGCGGGAGGGGTGTGCGCAGCGGCAGCGGCAATGAAAGCATTTATCGTGTCAACATCGGGATATGGCGAGTACAAGGGTAACGCATCGGTTGCTGTCCCGGTCTTTGTAATCGATTCCCTGATGAGCATCTCTGAAAGCGCCAGAACCCAGGTCATCGTATTAAACATAAACACTGGGGCGCTTACAGAGTATACATCGTATGAATTTAACGGTTTTTGCCAATGGGGGGCAGAGTATTTCGCAGAAGGAGACAGCGGGATATACATACTTGGGGCAGACACCGATGACGGCGTACCCATAAGCTGTTCGATAAAAACGTCGAAAACAGAGTTGAAAGGCCCCAAAGACAAGAATGATGAATCGGCAGTGAAGCGGGTACCTGCGGCCAACGCTGTTGTAAGAACCCCGTCACCGTTTGTTTTTAAGGCCATAACAGACAATGGCGCAGAAAACGTCTATCTGCCGGAGTTCAAAGAGGCAGCAAGGTCTGAGCGCACTGCCCCCAGACGAATAAAACTAGGCAAAGGCATGAGGGGCAGATACTGGCAATTTGCAATAGAAAACACCGCCGGTGCGCCAATTGAGATAGAGTCATTTGAGCCGGAGGTAGCTGCGTTAAGCCGTAAGGTGTAGTTTATAAAATAAATATAAGGGGGATAATAACATGGGTACTTTAAAGCAGTTGTGCTCACTTATAGCTTCAGAGAGAACTTGCAGCGATCTATTTGGTGAAAAGTCTGATTCAGACTGGGACAATGTTTATTGTTATGTTACTTGTATTAATGGCGGCATGGCAGATATCTGTTGGAAGAATGTAGACGGTCAACAGGAGCTTTTAAAGGATTTTTTTGTTGAAGTACCTCAACAGTCATTTCTTAAATTAAAGGTGTTTGGTTGTTCTGAGTTCAAAAAGAGGCTTAAGAAAAGGAAATCGCTGCTTGATAATAAATTTTTTCAAGATGATGACCTATAAAAGATGGTACTAAGTATGCTACTATAACAAAAGTATTGTATGATGATTTATATGAAGGGGGGTACTGGTGTATGAGCAGAAAAAAGATGAGTATCTTCATAAAAGATATTATCTTTTTAGCAATACTTGTATTATTTTTTGTATTTTATTTACTTTTCGTAGCACTAATTATGCCTTATTGATGGGATGTGCCGGTATCTAACTGGCATGGATACAGAGCAAGGTTTTTGTTTGTCCGGGAATGACTTCAAAGAAATATTTTCGATTGCTGATGCTTATACTATTGTCGGCATATATGGGAACCGACATAGGGTTTCTCACCGCGCACAAACTCCCTGTTGCCGATGATTATTTTTACAGCAAACAATTTCCCACAAAAAGTGACAAAATAGACAATATTACAATTGTAACCATCGACAATGAAACGATGTATAAAAATGGAAGGCTACAGTATAAACGCTCTATGTTTGCCAAAGTATTTGCAAAAATTCTCGAAGGAGGCCCAAAAGCAATTGGCGTTGATATATTTTTTGACGGCATAAGGGATATCAAAGACGATCTGTGCTTTATCAATATGCTAAATGATGCTAACGGCAATATCGTATTGGGCATTTACAAAAATGAACCAGAAAACTTTCTCTTAAATATTGACAATATCACATCAGAGGGCTATTTTAATGGAAACAAAATGATTGCACTTGGGAATGTGCAGGGAATCGTTGATAACTCGACTTATGGGGGCATAACTAAACTTTTATTAACCCCACACTTCGATAACGACCTGACGATCTATTATCCACTTCCAATAGTTGTCCTAAGTAAATATTTCAACGCTATTTATAAATCATATCCATTCGAAGATGATGATGACATTGCAAGTATAGGCAACGTATCTATTCCAACCTTCACAGAGAATTGTCATAAGCGGTATATGTATATCAATTACGTTGGCGGCCTTGAGGTGTTTAATCCCGTGCCGTTTGAAAAAGTACCAGATATGAATCCGGCGGTTTTTAAAGATAAGATTGTTCTCATAGGGGTGACTGCCGATTCTATGGAAGATAGTCATCGAACCCCTTTATCAAGAAACACCCCGGGCGTCGTAGTTCACGCAAATATCATACATACGATAATAAATAAGCGGTTCATTTCACCGCTCAGACAGAAGTACCAATCGTTGGGTGTATTTTTTGTGGCGATAGTAGTGTTTATACCATTTTATTACACAAGAATGAAAATCTCCATACCAGCGACCTTACTAACATTGGTAATAGTAAAATTAACGATAGATTTGCTTTTTACCCGATATGGGGTATATGTACAGTTTTTTCCATTTATAGTAAGTACGGTGTTTGCAGGTATGTGTGCGATGATTTTCAGGAAGGATAGTCGGATTTAGGCATGGTGTTGATATGAAAAGAAAGAAACACTCCTTGACATTCAGCGTAAAATCACGTTAGTATTGACTAGTATAGTCAGTAGGTTTGGAGGTTTTGCATGGCAGAGGAGGAAAAGAATTCAGGGGGGTTGGTAAGGACATGTTGGTCACACGAAGATGCTATTAAGGCCGGTGTACCGCAGTTTTATTTTAATAATGCCGTAGTGACTCTAAGCTCCTCAGATTTATTAATTACCATTGAGAGAAATGGTGCGCCTGTTGCTATTGTCAACGCCTCATTCACAACTGCGAAAACTTTATCTATACAAATAGCTGAGTGCATTAAGAATTTAGAAGAAAAAACAAACATTGATATAAAGACTATGGAAGAAATAGGAAAGGCATACTCAAATGACTAAAATACCTAAATATGAATGTCTGATGACGTTGAGGAGCTATTCCAATTTTACCGAGGCAAAAATCGCCGGTTTCGGCAAAATTGAGAAAGGATGGCATTATGGAGAAGGCGGGCCAATCGACGATAAGGTAATCCGTAATGCTATAAAGATAAACAATGCAGCGTTGAGCTATGGGTTTACTGAAACGGATGCCTTTCCAGGGTTATACGGAGAGGTTCAGTTTTGTATCTATCACAATGACCATTATTTAGAGTTTATGATTGAAGCAGATGATAAAATCACGTATGTTTACGAGTTGAGAGATGTTGTAGTGGATTATAAAGAAGATATTAATATTGAAGAGGCTCTAAATGAGGTAAGGCTATTTGGGAGGATGCTTTGCAATTCATCAGGACTATCCACAAAAGACATTATGATGCAAAAAAAGGGCGATTCACTAGTTTGGCTTTTAAGAACTCCAGCGATGGTTCTGGAATCTCAGTCATAAACTTAGAATGCATTGATGAAAAAGGCAACACCATATGTGGACATATTCGGAAGCATTGCGCAATAAGTATTTATAGCGCTCCCCCCATTTTTTTTATCATAGATAACCAAAAATTGAATAGTGAATTAAAACGTGAGTTAAGATATAATCAAAAAACGAACGAGATGGGCGATGATTGCCATCACAATATAGTTGGAGTTACCAAGAATGAAGCAAGAGATATCATAGTAAATAAAAAAATCGAAGAATTCCACATTTGCTGCAATGACAGCAATGACGGCTACCGCCAGTTAACATCAAGTGACTTAGCCGCTGACGAATAAAGCCTAACTCAACCGATGCCATAGCCGTGTTCGCTATCCACCCCCTATTGCCAAACAGCCACCCACTACAATTATTTTTTTTGAAGTTTCGTTTAAAAAGTCATTGACATCGCATAGGGCAAGGTTTATAATAGCCCAGTAAATTTACAGTATGAACTATATTATGAGAAAGAAGGTGCGATGAAATGAGCCATGCTTGGAGACCAGTGTTCGTTGTGTTAGCTGTTGTTGCAGCTATTGTCGTAATGCGGGTGATATTGGTACCATCTGATTTCACCGCTAAAGACGGTGATTACAAGTACCAATGGCACCGTTTGAGCGCTGAACAGGTCAGCAAAGATTTTACAGTCAAACACAGAGGAAGGGACTTCTGTGGGCAGTGTCACCCTAATCATATCGAGAAGATGAAGGATTCAGGACATCAAAACATTCAGTGCGAAAACTGCCACGTCATGTACGAGCCAGCAAAGAAAAGCCATCCGATTAACCTGAAAGAGGATTTTGGCTATCTGCTCAACATAGGCATTGACCGTTCGCGTGAGCTGTGTAAGCGTTGCCATGCCGAGCTTTCATACAGGCCGAAGACTTACACCTCGTCAAAAGGTACTGAAAAGTTTAAGCAAATCGATCCGACAAAGCACAACCCCGGCATAGAGTGTGCCATGTGCCATGATGTTCATTCAGCCGGTTTTAAGACCGCCGCTAAATAAAGGAGAATATGTAATGAGTCTATCGAGAAGGGAACTTTTAAAGATGGGCCTTTTAGCCGTTTGCGGCACTGTTATCCCGCTGAGCGCCCTGGAGATACTAAAACCGGAGGCAGCGGCCTCGCTTATTCGCCCGTACAGTGAACACAAACGTTGGGCCTTCGTCGTTGATACAACTAAGTGCGTGGGCTGCGGCATGTGCGTTAAGGCCTGTAAGCTGGAAAACGAAATCCCTTTCAATATCGATGTTCAAAGGACATGGGTAGAGAGATATGTACAGCTTAAAAACGGTGATGTTTTAATTGACTCGCCCCATGGGGCCAGAAACGGCTACATAAAAAATGACCCGCAGGGCAAGGAAATCAATGAAGCCGAGGTAGCCAAGGGTATCTTTGTCCCCAAACTCTGCAATCAATGCGAAAAACCATCGTGCGTTCAGGTGTGCCCCGTAGGGGCTACGTATAAGACCAGCGACGGCGTAGTGCTGGTTGACAAGGGATGGTGCATTGGCTGCGGCTACTGTATAAATAACTGTCCATATCTTGCCCGTTTTTTCAGCCCGGTCACGAACACCGCCGACAAGTGTACATTCTGTTACCACAGGATAACAAAAGGACTGAATACGGCCTGCATGGACGCCTGTGCCTTTGGGGCCAGAAAAATCGGGATGCTTAACGACCCGAACAGCGAAGTAGCTAAGATCATCAGCACGGAGCGGGTCTCTGTGTTAAAACCTGAATACGGTAACGAACCACAGGTGTTTTACATCGGTTTAGACGCAATAGTGCGTTGACCGGCGGAATGGAATTAAAAATAATGTATGAGGTGAAATAATGGAAGAGCACTTAGCCCACGGGGCGTTATGGACTATAAAAGAAGGGTTTACATATCCGAACGAGTATATTTACTGGACGATACACATTGTGGTATATCCATATATAACGGGGCTTGTGGCGGGGGCGTTTGTGTTATCGAGTATGTATCACGTATTTGGGAAAGAGGAGTTAAAGCCCGTAGCGAAGTTTTCTCTGGTTTTTTCCTTTGCCCTGTTATTAATGGCTACTTCTCCTCTGATGTTGCACCTGACACAAGTGTTCAATTCGATAAATATGATTTTGACGCCGCATTTTTACTCAGCCATTGCAGCCTTTACAGTGGTTTACCTGACATATATGGCCATAGTGCTGGCTGAGATATGGTTTGTCTTCAGACCGTATATTGTGGAGCAGGCAAAGGAGAAAAAAGGTCTTCTTGGGCTTTTATATAACGCAATGACGCTTGGCAGTTTTGACGTAAGCGAAAAGGCGCTCCAAACCGACCATAAGATAATTAAAATCCTTGCAGCCGTGGGTATCCCGGCAGCGGCATTTCTTCACGGTTATGTAGGTTTTATCTTTGGTTCGGTCAAGACGGTACCTCTTTGGAAGACGCCGCTTATGCCGTTTATATTTTTGATGTCGGCTATTATCTCCGGCGTATCTGGATGTATTGTAACATATATAGTGGGCATGTCTCTAAAAAGAAACTTCATCTGCGGAGCCTCGATAAGGAGCATGTGCAAGGTGTTGGTTTGGTTTTTGGTAGCGGCAATTGTCCTTGAGGGAATTGATATTATATTTCATGCCTATACGGCTGAGGAATTCTGGAGCATAATGAGCGAGCTGTTGTTTCAGAGGTTTGCCTTTAAGATGCTAGTAGTCCAGTGGCTCATAGGAATGATATTGCCCCTTATCCTGCTGCTGTTACCGCGGCTGTCTATGCTCAGGGCGTTTATATCGGCAACGCTGGTACTAATAGGGGTATTTACGATGCGTTGGGACGTGGTAATCGGCGGACAGTCAATGTCGAAGAGTTTAGCAGGGTTTTTGACATATGATATGCCAATAATACCACACAATATGGAGTCGTTCTTAGAAGGCCCGATACCGATAACGGTGCTGTTGATTATGCCGCTTGTTCTGCTGTTTATCTTTAACAAGGTACTTCCGGTGTTTACCGAGGTGTTCAACGAGGAAGATTGCGGATTCACAGAGGGGCTTCTTAGCGGTAAAGACCATGCAAAACACTAGTTGTTGCCCTATGCTAAAGAGAAATGGTAGAATTCCCCATTATAACTTTAACAGAGGTGAGGGGTAAGTGATAATATGAAAGAGAAGCTATTTGCAACTGTCATATTAGCGGTCATTATGTTTTATGTCCTGCCAGGTTTAGCAGCGGCAGAGACAGATATACCCAAGCTGACGACAACAAAACCGCCGTTTACTGAGGGTATTTTCCCGTGTTCGTCGTGTCACGCATCTATGCCGCCTAACAAAGAAAAGCGTGTGCTTGCGTTTCACCCAGACATTCAACTGAAACATGGCGGTAATTGGTGTCTGGACTGCCATGACTCTGCAAACAGGGATATGCTTCACCTTGCAAACGGAGATTTAATCCCGTTTGATAAAGTATACCAGATGTGCGGTCAATGCCACGGGAATATCTACAGAGACTGGAAGACAGGGATACACGGCAAAAGGACAGGATACTGGAATGGTGATAAGACATACTACCTATGTGTGAATTGCCACAATCCTCATTCACCAAAGTTTAAGCCTATAAAACCGCTGCCAGTTCCGGCCAAACCTTTGGAAATTATGAAAGTGAAGAGTACAGTGCCGGTAGTAATCGAAGAAAAGAAGTTATATATTCCAGAATATGATAAAGCCAACGACAAAGCCAATGAGAAAGCCAATGAAAAAGATAAAAGCAGCCATAAATAAAGGATTAGGGAACGAGACATGAGAAGAAGAGATTTCATAAAAAGCGCGGCGATTGGTTTGGGCGGCCTGCTTATACCGGCGGATAAGAGTGATGCATCTATGTGGGAACGTTTTTTTCAGAAGTATTTCAGGGAGATGACATCTGAAGAGAAAAAGACTGTCGCCAAAAAGCTGGAGAAAGACTATCAGGACAAGACAGGGGTGGCAATAAACGTAAGGACAACAGACTCACAGCCGGGCGTAAAATTTGGATATGGTCTTGACCTGTCAAGGTGTATAGGATGCAGACGGTGTATTTATGCCTGTGTTACCGAGAACAACCTTTCACGCAAACCACAAGTGCAGTATATAACAGTATTAGAGTTTAAAAACGGTGAAAAATGGGTAAGTGACCTTGAGGAATCGCGCAAGTACTATAATCACGAATTAGTGCCAGAGCCAGGCCACTTTTATATGCCTGTGCAGTGTCAGCAGTGTGCCAATCCACCTTGCGTAAAGGTATGTCCGACAAAGGCAACATGGAGAGAACCGGACGGCATAGTGGCTATAGATTACGATTGGTGCATCGGATGCAGGTATTGTATGGCAGCCTGCCCATACGGTGCGAGGAAATTTAACTGGGCTGAACCAACGGTTCCGCCAGACCAGTTTAATCCCAATACACACTATCTTGGCAATCGTCCAAAGGCGAAGGGGCATGTGGAGAAATGTACGTTTTGTATCCAGAGGACAAGGGAAAATCCTGGCAAATACCCTGCCTGTGTAGAGATATGCCCGGTAGGTGCGAGAAAGTTCGGCAATCTCCTTGACCCTGAGAGCGAAGTCAGCCGCTGTATTGAGACAAAGCGGGTATTCAGGCTCAAAGAAGAACTCAACACTAATCCTAGTTTTTTCTATTTCTTTAGTTAATAGAGGAGAGACAGTGGGTATGATAGAATTTATCAAAGACTTACTACGTCATATAATCAAGGGAAACAAGCTATACTACACATGGCTTTCAGTTTTGGTATTAGTTATTACTGCCGGTGCAATAGCCTATTTCAGACAGCTCGATGAGGGCCTTATCGTTACAAATATGAGAGATCAGGTGTCGTGGGGTTTTTACATTTCCAACTTTACGTTTTTTGTCGGTGTGGCAGCCGCCGCCGTGATGCTTGTAATACCGTCGTACATATATCATTTTAAGCCGATAAAGGAGATAGTGCTGTTTGGAGAGATGATAGCGGTGATGGCGGTGATAATGTGTATTCTGTTAGTAGTAGTGGACATGGGTAAACCGTTTCACGCGTGGCACATTATGATGACCCCTAATTTTCCCTCTTCGCTTTTGGTATGGGATGTTATTGTACTAAATGGTTACTTAATAATAAATATGTCGGCTGTGACATATGTCCTTTACAGGGCGGCGCATGGGAAGGAATACAAGATGTCTATCATGTGGCCGATAGTGTTATTGTCGATACCCTGGGCATTTAGTATTCACACGGTGACAGCATTTTTATACAATGGTCTTTCGTCGAGGCCATTTTGGAACGCGTCGATAGTGGCGCCGCGCTTTATAGCTTCAGCGCTGTGTTCCGGCCCGGCACTTATGATAATTGTATTTCAGATTGCCAGAAAGGTCTCAGAGGTTGATATATCAAACGAGGCGATTCAAAAGATAGCCGAGCTGATTGCCTATGCAATGGGCTTGAATCTGTTCTTATATGCCGCTGAGATATTTAAGGAGTTTTATTCGCACAGCATACATTTAGCGCCAATGGACTATCTATTTTTTGGTTTGGAAAAGGGCGGGGAGCATCACAATGTCCTTGTGCCGTTTACGTGGATTGCGCTGTTTTGTAATGTAACGGCATTTATATTGTTTCTAATGCCCAAGATGAGACATAAATTTACTACTATGAATCTGGCGTGTGTAATGATACTTGTAGGTGTGTACATAGAAAAGGGAATGGGATTAATTGTCCCTGGCTTTATTCCTGACACACTGGGGGAAATATATGACTATCTGCCCTCGGCAACTGAGTTGATTGTTACTGCTGGCATATGGGCAGTAGGTGCGCTTATCTATACGCTTATGATTAAAACAGCTATACCTATCTATAAGGGTGAGCTGAGTTTGATTCCTAAGGAACAGAGACGGAAAATCCCTGCCCATTGATAACGCCAGCCCTACCCTGCCCTATTTCTCATATGACAGGGACAGAAGGTTTCCATACCCCACAGGGGGCGTTAATAACCATTGGGTATAATTAATGGCTGAGAAAGGTACAGGGGGCTTTAAGCATCTGTTGTTTGCCAGCCAGGTTGGGGTTAATCTTGTTGTAGCGACGTTTGTAGGATTTTTTATAGGTAAGGGACTTGACATACTTTTTAATACGAGGCCATATCTTACCGTTACATTTCTTATATTTGGGATAATCTCAGGGTTTATCGAATTGTTCAGAACTGCGGCCAGGGAGTTGAAAAAAGATGATTAGGAGTGTGACCGTTAAGACATTGGCGGCCTTAGTGGTTGCCGTAGTAATATCGCTTGCAGCGGGCTATGGAAGAATGTCGCTGAGTATAGCATTAGGCGGGATTGTGGGACTCTTGAATTTCGTATCTCTCTCAAAGAGCATAGGCGGCTTGTTGAACGCTGAGGGCGTTGCCCCTGTCATGCTTATATTCAATATGGTAAGGCTGATGCTGGTAATGGGGATAATATTCGTGCTGATTTATCTGAAATTAGCAGAGATAATCGGGCTGTCCATAGGGTTAACGGTCTCTTTTTTAGTTGTAATAATAACAGGATATTTTAATTCAGGAAAAAAGAGTTGACCTCAAACGCTTGAAGAAATCATACGGGAGGCATCAACAATAATATGAAAAAGAAGATTACAATAATAGGCGCAGGCCCTGGTGGACTTGCAGCGGCGATGCTGCTGTTAAGCAAGGGCTATGAGGTTGACATATATGAAAAGGAGGCGGCAGTTGGCGGCAGGACGGGGAGATTCTTCCTTGGCGATTATATATTTGACATAGGGCCGACCTTCCTGATGCTTCCACAGTATATGGAGGAAATCTTCAGGCTCTCCGGCAGAAACCTCCATGACTATGTTGAAATCACGCCGCTTGACCCATTATACAGATTAAAATTTGAGGATGGTACAGAGTTTTATCCCTCAATGGACATGCAAAAGACACTATCTGAAATTAAACGTGTGTTCCCAGATCAACTTGAAAACTATCTGAGATTCAGACATGACGAACACTACAGATTTAACCGTATAGAGCGGTGTTTTAAATCCTCCTATGACAGCGTGTTCGATTTTTTCAGGCCATCTTTTTTAGAGGCACTGCCACAGATGGACGCCGCTGGCAGTCTTAGAGGCAGGCTTGAAAAATATTTTACAGAGGAAAAGATGAGGCTTGCAATGACATTCCAGACAAAATACATAGGGATGTCACCGTGGCAGGCGCCGTCGGCCTATTCGTTGATTTCATATATAGAGTATCAATGGGGCATTCATCACGTAACGGGCGGCCTAAACCGACTCACTCTGGCAATGGCAAAGGTTATCGAAGAGTTCGGCGGCAGAATTCATACATCCACTATGGTCAAAGGCATTCTGACAAGGGGAAAAAAGGCAGCGGGCATTTGCCTTGAAAACGGCAGGGAGATAAAATCTGACTATGTCATAGTAAACGCTGACTTTTCCTATGCTATGTCAAAATTCCTGAACGATAGAAAAAAGTACACAGATGCAGACCTGAAAAAGCGTGAATACTCCTGCTCGACATTCATGTTATACCTCGGCATTAACAAGCAGTACGACATACCGCACCACAATTTGATTTTCGGAGAGGATTTCAAAGAATACATGGATGAGATAACACTGAAAAGGAGGCCGTCAGCGGCATCGCTGGTCTATATTCATAACCCCGCAGTTACGGACCATACGCTGGCCCCAAAGGGGAAGTCCCCAATATATATACTCGTGCCGGTTCCCAATAACAAGGCATCCATAAACTGGGATGACCTGAAACATGACTTCAGAAGACAGGTTCTTGACTTTATCTCCGCAAAAACCGAACTCAAAGACATAGAAAGCAGCATCGAACAAGAGAAAATCGTAACACCATTAGACTGGGAAAGAGATTTTAATGTTTATAACGGGGCAGTATTTAATCTGAGCCATGACCTGAACCAGATGTTTTACTTCAGGCCGCACAACAGGTCTGAGGAGTTGTCAAACTGCTATATAACAGGCGGGGGCACTCACCCTGGAAGCGGGCTGCCGAATATCTGCATATCCTCGGTAATAACGTCGGAACTTCTCATAAGGGCAGACAGCGGAGACCGCCGCTGGAGGTTTGACAACAAAGTCTATCTATAGGTACTGCTCCGGCAATCTTGATTTTCAGTGTTTCATGCCTGCCGATTATTTTCTAATATTGACCTGATAGTTCGGGCGTCCTCTGCGCTTATTGTTATTTCAGCTGCACCTGCTACGTCTTTGATATGCTGTGGTTTTGTCGTGCCAATAATTGCAGTGGTAATGCCCGGCTGGGCAATTGTCCATGCAGTCACAAATGATGCAAAAGAACAGCCATACCCTCCATAATTCATGATTTCCTTTATGTCGAGGACTTGCCGTGTATTTTCTGCTGTCATAGAGTCTAATATCCAGTTAATCGCCGGTTGTGCGAATTCTCTTAACGATTCAACGGTCTTGTCTGTCAGCACACCCCTGTGAAGCGGCGAATATGCCTGAAACCCTATGTTATTTTCTATACAATATGGCAGCTCGGAGTTCTCCAGTTTAAGGTTCAACATACTATATTGCGATTGCAGGGCAGATACACTGCCATAGCGGGCAGCCTCAGCGATTTGGGCGGTTGAAAAATTAGAGAGGCCATAGTATCGTATTTTTCCCTGTGCCTTAATGGTTTCAAGGGTTTCGATTGTCTGCCCTATTGGGGTATTAACATCAGGCCAGTGGACGAGATAGAGGTCTATGACGTCTGTATCCAGTCTTTTGCGTGTCTCATCGATTTCGTCAAGAATTGATTTCTTAGATGAGTCTTTATATATACCAGAGAGCAAGTTTTCTTTCCAGCGCAGGCCGCATTTTGTTGAAATAACAATTTTATCCCGAAATTTTTTCACGGCCTTACCAAGTATACGCTCCGAATGACCAAAGCCATATATCGGGGCAGTATCAAAGAAATTAATGCCAAGGACAAACGCCTCGTGAATCAAGGCGATGGAGTCATCATCGGGCAGGTTACTATAAAACGGCTCACCGCCAATTTCCCACGCTCCAAATGTGATGGGCGTTATGTACAGGGCCGTATTCCCAAACTGTCTTGTCTTCATGTCCTACCTCACGTTCAAACTACCGCCGTTATATTCAACGTAATAATACCATAACTAATTTGCCATTCACAATATGCAGGGGAATTCCATCTTGTAACATTGTATTATTTCTGCTAAATATGATATATTTTATAAAGTGGAGGATTTGCGGACTGATAAATTGTCGTTGGAATGGCACGGCAGTGCTTACGCTAGTGAATCGACGCTTCATCAAATATCACCTTATATAGGTAAGATGAAAACATCGATGTCAAAGGCACTCATAACCACTTTCACAAATAAGAATGATACTATCTATGATCCATTTTCAGGTTCTGGCAATGTTGCATTAGAAAGCTGGATTGCCGGTCGTAATGTTATTGCTTGTGACCTGAATCCATACGCTGCTTTAATTACAAAAGCAAAACTTTTTCCTGCATTATCGATAGAAGAATTGTTAATAAAAATATCCAATATAGATTATTTTGTTAATTCAACGCTACATGAAATAGATTTACAAGAAATACCCGAATGGGTCAGAGCTTTTTTCAACCCTAAAACCCTCATAGAAATTATTGCGTGGGTTAAGGTATTAAAACGGAATAGGGATATTTTTTTACTATCATGTTTGCTCGGTATCTTACATCACCAAAGACCTGGTTTTTTGTCATACCCCAGCAGTCATGCTGTACCATATTTGAGGGATAAAAAATTTCCTCAAAATGAATATCCAGAAATGTATGAGTATAGACCAGTTCGGGAAAGGATTGAAAAAAAAGTTATGCGTACTCTAAAAAGAGTGCCATTTCTCGATGTTAAATTGAAACGAAAATGTTACCAAAAGGATGCGGTGAAATTTTCTCCAAAAGAAATGGTGAATGCAATAATAACAAGTCCTCCATACATGAAACAACTAGATTATGGAAGAGACAATAGGCTTAGGTTGTGGTTTTTAGGAATTAACGATTGGAAGTCTCTCAATACCAAGATATCTCCTTCAGAGAAACAATTTATTATCCTTTGTAGAAATTGTTTAGAAAGGTGGAAAAGCGTTTTAGTCCACAATGGTTTGTGTATTTTAGTCATTGGTGATACATTCAGCTCAACATATAAAATGTCATTACATGAATTGTTAATACATATTGCTGTCAATGAGGTAAAGGGATATTCATTAGAATGGAAACATACTGAATCAATACCTAACATTAGAAGAGTAAGAAGAAACTGTGTAGGCAGTAACACAGAGACTATTATAGTGCTTCGCAAAAAATGAGGATATTGAATGGTTGACAGAAAAAATACTGAAGACCCATACGTAGGTCTTGATATTGCTGGCTATCAGCTAATAGAGAAGTTAGGCGAAGGGAGAATCGGGGTTGTTTATAAAGCACTTCGCAGTATGTTTGGAGATACCTTAGCATGTAAAATCATTCCACAAGATAAACTAAAAAACGGCTGGGAACGAGAATTAACAAAAGTTTTACAGCTCCGAGGAATACCACATATAATTCAGTATTATTCGCATGGAACTCATCTTGACAAACAACACAGAACGTTTGTCTGGATATTATGGGAGTACATAGACGGTATGAACTTAAAAGAATTTATTCATAACAACTCTCATATAGATATAGCTTTTATAGAAAATGCCTTAGACAACATCTTACGTGCCTTACACGCATGTAAATCTGTAGATATTAAGCATGGTGACCTACACACTGGTAATATCTTAATCTCCAAACCTGATGACCGATTGCCTAGAAGTCCGAGAAAGATTGTAGTCTCAGACTTTGGCTATGGTGGTTCTCACAATGATATAGACCCGAAGGATGATTATAAGCAGCTTCATTCAATCTTAATGAATCTCCTTCGCACATTAAACAAACACGAACTAAGCTCAAGAGATAAAATTATGCATGATAAACTATCTAATGAATTCAGCAGAACGCTGTTAGAAACAGATAAAACACAAGGTTCCTATGTACAAAATCCTGCGGAGATGATAAATGTATTGGATGAATTAAAGAAGGCCTCTGAACTTGAATCATCGGCTGCATCCAATAAAATAACAATCAAGGGACCCGGTGACTATTTGGTTGCAGAGGCGCTTGGAAATAACGTTGATGAATGGAAGGCCTTATTTGTTCCAGATTTCTTAGCTTCTAAAGAATTATTAAGTAGGAATATTACTGTATTGACAGGTGCAAGAGGTTGTGGTAAAACAATGACATTCAGACGATTAACTAGTTTAATGGATATAATTTTAGGATCGCCGTCAGCTGTAACAGAAGCAGATCAATTCGTCGGTTTTTATGTAAACTGCCGTGATATTATAGAAGCTTTCCCATGGGTGCCTAAACGAATAACGCAATATGCTGAACAACAAATCATACACTTTTTTCACCTGTTGTGGTTTAACGAGATCTGTAAAACAATAGCACTTTATGAAACAGACGAACCGTCTTCTCCTGAATCAATTCATTGGTTAGAGGACTTTACATCACGTATATTTGGTAACTTGTTTAAAAAAGCAGGTGTGAATATCCTAACACATGTCAGATCTTTTATAGAAAATGAAAAGGAAAGGTGTCGTTCAACAAAACTTGGCAAAAAACATAGCAGTAATGACTGGCCTCTTGCAAAATATGATTTTCTTGATTCTCTTCACAAAGAACTAATGGTACATATATTATGGATACAAAAGAAACCTGTCTTTTTTTTCCTTGATGATTATACTACTCCAACTATAACCAAAGAAGTACAGGCTATTTTGAATTCAATTATCTTTAAACGCAGGTCTGGGTTTTTTTTTAAAATATCGACTGAAGCATCAAACAGTTTTGAGAAAGTGGGACATAACAAAAAACCACTTGAGCTTAGTCACGATTTTGAGCTGATAGATTTATCTACCGTAAGCCTCATGCAATCAGAAAAAGATAGAATGGGTTTTATAGATAAGATTTTCAGACCAAGAATAAACCGTCACACAATATTACACGGTAAAGAACTTGGATTAATCGATATTTTGGGGAAAATGGAAATATCTAATAATGAGCTTGCTAGGCAGATGCGAACAACAGCTCTAGGGAAGGGTAAAATAAAGACCATATATAAAGGTATTGATGTATTTGCTGGGATGTGGTCAAGCGATATCAGAACAATGATAAGAATGTTTACAAATATGCTTCGCGAAGCTAACGGGAAATTAGACGATACTAATTATATTATTGATAATACCATTCAAAACAAAATTTATAGAAATGCAGGCGGTGAATTTATGGGGTACTCAAAGCTAGTAAAAAACCCTTATGAGTTTGAGAAAAAGCTATGTAAGAAAGACACTGTCATCAATTATGGGCCACATCTTACAGATATAATGGAAGCTTTTATTAAAGTATCACGATACGAGATGATATATGGAAACTATGTCAAAAATCAAGACTCATACCAACCAAAACAGGCCTTCCGCCTCGAAATACTTGATAAATTTGAACCAGAGAGTAGCGTTTTAGAATTTTATGATGGGTTGATACGCTGGCATATTTTTTTGCAGGATTGGCGAGGGAAAAGTTCTCGTGGCATGATTACACCAAGACTTTATCTAAATAGGATTCTGATTCCTTATTCAAATCTCACTTTTTCAAGTCATGATAATATACAGCTAACAAATGATGAGTTCAATAAATTATTGAAAGAACCAAAGAAATTTCCAGATTATTGGAAACATAAAAGAAAGAAAAATGAACGTGAGCCAGATTTATTTAAGGAGTGATTAAAGTGGATAATACACATATTATGTTCCCAGATATTAAGAGTGCTGATGAATTGACCGACGAAAAAATACGTCTTTTTATAGGTGCATATGGGTTTGAAGATCGCTCACTCGGCTGGATTAACTACCAATCTGGGCAGGGTCATATTTTATCCAGTGCTGTTCCAATCCATTATAATAACCCAAAAGGGAGAAACAAAATTAAGCAACTATATGACGCATTGTCTAATGCTGGAGCTAGTAATATATCAAAAGTAAATTATGACCATAATTCTCCTCATATTTTTCACGAATCACTAAAAGGTGCCCTCATTTCTTCTTTTACTAGTGTAGAAGAAATAATAATAGATATTTCATCGATGACAAAGTTGGCTATTCTTGTATGTCTAAGTACGCTTAGAGAATTTCGCGGTGCTATAAGAATAGTTTATTCCGAGTCTGACAATTATTCCCCTTCAGAGCAGGAGTATAAGGACTCTAAAGAGGATATGGAAATGTTCGCAAGATTTCCAACTGTCGGAGTTGGAACAATAATCAGAATGAGCTGCCTGAGCAGCATCAGAATGCAAGGTCAACCTGTAACTTTGATTGCTTTTGCTTCTTTTAACGAACAACTAGTCGCTCACATGCTTGGAACAATCAATCCTCATAGATTAATATTTATTAATCGCAAGCCGTCAAGGGAAGATTATAGTTGGCGTGAGAAGGCAACACAGGAAATTCATAAGAAGCTTATTGATGAATATAGTTCAAATAATCCCATAGACGGAAATGGCCTCCTTAAACGAACGGCAAGTACTCTCGATTATAGAGATACTATAAAAGAAATAGATGAAATATATAAAGAATTAGGCAACTATGAGAGAATAATATGTGCTGCCACAGGAAGTAAAATGCAAACTGTAGGATTGTTCTTTTCTAAGATTCTTCATCCTGATATACATATAGAATACCCCTCTCCTGACAGTTATTGTGTTAAAGGTGTTTCTACAGGCATACGGAAAGTCTATGAAATATATATAAGTAAATATAGTGAATTCATACAACAATTATCACAATACTGAAACTTGTAAGAGATGGAAAGAAACACAAGTCTGCTTTATCTGTCTGGCAGTAGACAATGTAATATCAAGCGTTAGGACATTCTCCATCTCTTGCCTGACCAACGCTTTAACCTCGTCAAGCTCTGACTCCGGTACTTCAAACAGGAGTTCATCTTGAATCTGTATGATCATCTTTGTCTTCAACCTGCTCAGTGTCCCTGTTTACCGTATAGGGTATGCCTCCAGCGCGTGCCTGAATATCTCATCAAGGGCAGCATTATGAATTTCAAATGTATCTGTCATCGCTTCAGCTGCTTATCAGCCGTATTCCCCCTTTTTAAAACCTTGTGGCACCTCTGTATTTCTTCACGAAAGTCAGCAGGGATTCTTGCCCAGTCAAGCACATCAACTAGTACAGGGATGTCACTGCCAGATATGGCCTCCCGCAGGGCGTACAAATCATCAAAAGGCTTCCCGTCAGCAGACGGATTACGCACCACGATATCAATATCGCTGCCTTCGTGTGCCGTGCCATTGATGCGGCTGCCGTAGACAAGTATGTCGGCGGCTGGGAGATGTTCTGAGGCCAGGCGCTCAATCGTACTCAACCAATCCGGCAAGTTTGAGCGGCAGGGGCACTGGTCAATCGCCTGCATTATAAAACCTCTCCCTCAACCCAGCCTCCAGTGAGCCAGCATCAATAATAAAGCCAGGCAGCAGGGCAAGTGTCCCCTCTGCAAACCCCACCCCATAGTCATGCGCCGTGTTGTTACGATTGTCACGATATCTAAACCATCTCTCTACGGAGTCAACCGTCAGAAGTCCATGCTTGCTGGCGTGGCGCAGAGTATCTTTAAATGTCCACGAGTCTACATCACGGGGCATCGCGTATGCCCTTAGCGCCTTGCGAAGCAGCTTAACAGATGTCTCCAGCGTCAGTTCAAACCCCTTGACCACAGCATTCCTGTACACTTCATACTCGACAGTATCAGGCACGGTAGAGCAGAGCATAGTATACGACGCCTCAAGAGTGCCTATACAGCGTGCAAGATGATCAGTTCTAAGAGTCACGCTATCCCCCAGCATATGTCATTATAAAACTAGATTAGCATTTCTCTTATTAAAACACAAGTGCAGAATTACTCCCAAGCTCCGACATTGAAAAGTTTAAAGAGTTTCCTTAGAAAAACTCCTTTTTACTTTCTGCGACACAACTGCATCCTGTCTCAAGAGAACCATACTACAATTCAATTGTAGCCAAATGAACCAAAATAATCAATGGTTACGTCTGAAACTTATAATAATGACAGAACTTCTAATCGGTGGCAGCAATGACAGACGCCTGTATTTGCTAAACTTTTGTATCTGCCCAATTCAACCCGGCCCCTATATCAACCTTTAATGCAACATCAAGCGTTAGGACATTCTCCATCTCCTGCCTGACCAATGCCTTGACATCGTCAAGCTCTGCCTCCGGTACTTCAAACAGGAGTTCGTCGTGAATCTGTAAGATCATCTTTGTCTTAAACCTGCTCAACGCTGCGTGGACTTTGAGCATTGAGAGCTTGATTATGTCTGCCGCAGAACCCTGTATCGGGCTGTTTATGGCGAGGCGCTCGGCCTGCTGCCTGATGTTCTTATTGCCGCTTTTCAGACCGTCTATCGGGCGGCGCCGCCCCATTATGGTCTGTGCATAGCCGCGTGTCGTTGTTTCTTTTATCGTACTATCTATGAAGCGGCTTACGCCCTCATAACGCTGAAAGAATCTCTCTATGTACTGTTTTGTCTGCGACTGCGGAATCTTAAGCTGCCCGGCAAGGCCAAAGGCCGACATGCCGTATATTATCCCAAAATTTATCGCCTTTGCCTGCCGCCTCATATCGCCGGTTACGACGCCGTCAGCGCCGGTAAGAACCTCGCGCGCCGTCTCCGTGTGAATATCTGCACCGTTTGAAAACGCCTCAATAAACCCTTCATCGCCGCTTAAATGCGCCAGCACCCGCAATTCAATCTGCGAATAATCCGCCGAGACTAAATAATGCCCCTCTCCTGCTATAAATGCCCGCCTGAATGCCTCGCCAAGCGCCCCTCGCACGGGTATATTTTGAAGATTCGGATTACTGCTTGAGAGCCTTCCCGTCGATGTACCGGCCTGATTAAATGTCGTATGAAGCCGCCCAGTTGCGGGATTTATATACGTGGGCAGGGCGTCGGCATATGTGTTTTTTAGTTTTGCCAGCGTTCGATACTGTAATATCTCAGCAGGAAGCGGGTGATGGTCTGCCAGAGTCTCAAGTACCCCGACATCAGTCGAAAGCCCCGTCTTGGTCTTCTTGCCTGAGGTAAGCCTGAGCTTGTCAAATAGTATCTCTGATAGCTGCTTGGGCGAGTTGATGTTAAACTCCTCACCGGCCAGAAAATATATACGCTTCTCAAGCGCTGAGACCTGTGCGCCCAACTCATCCGACAGCGCCTTTAATCTTACAGTATCTACCCTGATCCCACATTGCTCCATCTCCGCCAATATATAAATAAGCGGCGCCTCAACCTTCTCATACAACCGTGCAAGCGGTGTGCCCTCAATCTTTTTCGACAGCGCCACTTGCAGCCTGAGGGCGGTTACGGCCTCCTCCACTGGCGGCCCTGAATATAAGTCCAGCTCCTTGTTTTCTCCTTTGATTTTATAAGAAAGATACTCAAGGGCAAGCGCCCTAAGGCTATAGTCCTGACGGTTTGGGTTAATCAGATTTGCGGCCACCATTGTGTCATACAAATTACCCCTGACGCCTATCGAGTGCCTGTGAAACACATGGATGTCTGATTTTAAATTGTGCCCTATTTTTGCAATTGAATTGTCTGTAAGTATATCAGCGGCAAGCTGTGTCGGCCTTATACTGTAACCCATATTGGCGTCTATTGACAGGGCACATGAATCACCGCCATCTGGCGCGGCCTTAATAGAGACAGCGGCGGGTTGTTCTTTAAATGCCTCGTTGAATTCTTTAGCAGTGGCAAGCGCCGCTCTATTAAATGAAAAATCCTCGTAATCATCTGGTATGTATTTTAATAATGATGTGAATTCGTATTTTATAAACAGCGCTTTTAGTTCGTCGTAATGAGGCTCCTTTATCATCAACTGTGAAAGCGGTATGTCAAGCGGCACATCAGCGCTTACAACTGACAACTCGCGGCTCAGGCGTATGGCGGGGACATTGTCTTCTATCATCTTTCGAAGGCGGGCGTTTGGGATATTATTACAGTGAGCGATGAGTTCTTCAACAGTATCGTAGTCTTTAAGCAGGTCAGCGGCGGTCTTCTCCCCTATGCCTCTGACACCTGGTATGTTGTCTATCTGGTCGCCCGTCAGCGCCATAAGTTCAGGCACCTTCACGGGTGGGACGCGCAGACGGCTGATAACTGAGTCTATATCAAGGACAACGTTTTTCACAAGGTCATAGATTTTAATATGCGTATCTACGGCCTGAAGCAGGTCCTTGTCTCCGGTGACGATATATACCGTATTTGTGGCAGAGGCATAGCGCTTTGCCAGCACCGCCATTATGTCGTCAGACTCAAACCCGGGCAGCGCGATTACTGCAATGTTCATCGCCGCAAGCACCGCCGTGATTGGCTCTATCTGCATGATAAAATCCTCTGCGGGCGCTGAACGGTTGGCCTTATACTCTGTGTAGAGCTTGTGCCTGTGGGTAGGCTCAGGGGAGTCAAGCACTACGGCGATGGCATCCGGGGCCTTGTCTTTGATGAATTTAAACATCATGGCCGTAAAGCCGTATATGGCGTTTGTGGGAAATCCGGCGGAGTTTTTCAGTTCAGCAATGGCATGGAATGCCCGGTATATATAGGCAGTGCCGTCAATTAGATACGTGCTGGTGTGCTGCATCTCCATGTCAGTGAACTAGCACGTGCTGCATGAGCTTTTGTGGCAGCCGCCGCAATCGCCGCCGCTGTGGACGTGCTTATCTGTTCCCGCAGTGCCAAACAGGGACATCTTCTTTTTTACTTCTTTTGAACCGCATTTCTCACACTCAACTACAGTGTTTTTATTTACTATCATCTCGAAATCACAGTCGCACTTATTACAGTTGTATTCAAAAATCGGCATAATCAGCCCTCCCCAAAAAATGTTTGAAAAGTTCAGGATAAATTCATTGCCTCTCTGATAAGTTCCATCGTCTTTTCGGCCTCAGCCGCGGCTCGTCTATTTCCCGCGTTTAGAATATCTTTGAGCATCGATGGAGAGCCTGTCAGCTCTTCCCGCTTGCTCCAGAGCGGCTCAAGTTCTTTGCTGATATTTTTTATTAGTATGCGTTTGCAGTCAATACAGCCTATCTCTGCCGTCTTGCAGGCAGCCGCAACATGCGCTATCTCATCGGGCGATGAGAATATCTTGTGCAGTGCATAGACCGGGGATAGCTCCGGGTCACCCTTGTCGGTCTTTCTCTTTCTTGCCGGGTCGGTCATCATCTGCCTGATTTTTTTGTCGATTTGCTCAGGTGTATCACTGAGATATATGGCATTGTCATAGCTCTTTGACATCTTCCTGCCGTCAAGTCCGACGACCTTTGGTGATTCGGTAAGAAGAGGCTCCGGCTCTGTCAGTATGCCCTTTCCATATAGAAATTCAAACCGTCTGGCTATCTCACGCGTCAGTTCAAGGTGTGGGATTTGGTCAACCCCAACGGGGACGTGCCGCGCCTTGTAGATTAATATATCTGCGGCCTGCAGGACGGGGTAGCCAAGGAACCCGTATGTATTTAAATCCTTGTCCTTTATCTCTGTCTGTTTTTCTTTATATGTCGGTACGCGCTCAAGCCAGCCCAGCGGCGTTATCATGCTTAATAAGAGATGCAGTTCGGCGTGCTGTTTTACCGCAGATTGTAAGAATATCGTACACTTATTGGGGTCAAGCCCTGCGGCTATGAAGTTGATGAGCATATCGTGTTTGTAATCTGCTATCGGGGATGGATTGGCGTAATTGCTCGTCAGCGCGTGCCAATCGACCACACAGTAAAAGCAGTCATATATATCCTGAAGGCGCACCCAGTTTTTCAGCGCCCCTGCGAAATTCCCCAAGTGCAGGTATCCACTTGGCTGCATCCCGCTCAGTACACGTTCTTTCATATATCACTCCTCACATTAAACCGCCAAATGGCAGCATAAACAGACTTATCAGAAACTTGATAAATGCCTGTATTGGGTATATTATAATCCTTGCTAAACCGGTCATCCACAATATGAGAACGATGTAAATCCCGTAAGGCTCAAGCCTGCTGTACGCATATGCCTGTCTGGGTGGCAGCATACTTACGGCGATTCTGCCCCCGTCCAAAGGCGGTATGGGGATGAGATTAAAGGCCGCAATGAAAATATTAAAAGATACCCCGTATTGAAGCATCTGCAACACCGGCGGCATAACCTTAGACGAAATCAAATCTGAATCCATATGAGGCAGCACATTATAAAGTAGAACGAGAATAAGCAGGCTCACAATCGCCAGAATAATATTCATCACTGGCCCGGCGGCTGAGACAATGGCAGAGTCCCTCCTGGGGTTTTTCAGATTTCGGTAATCCACGGGGACGGGCTTTGCCGAGCCGAATATAAACATCCCGTTAGAGACAATAAAAAGCACTATTGGCAGGATTACAGTGTTTACCGGGTCAATGTGCGCCAGGGGATTAAATGACAGCCTGCCCATAGAGCGGGCTGTCGGGTCGCCAAGTTTATCAGCGACCCACCCATGCGCCACTTCGTGAAACGTTATCGCAAACAGTATAGGAATTGCCGCAACTGTCAAACTCCTCAGTGTGTTGACTATATCCAATTGTTAGATTTCACTTAATATCTTGTCTATAATCGTTCGGGCGGCAACGATTGGGTCTATAATGACGCTGTCCATGTCCTTTGCCTCTCTCTTGTTGGAAAGGAATGTGATTCTATCCTGCATCCTTTCTCTGAGATATGACAGGTAGCGCTTGTCTCTCGACGGTTTGTACTTCTTCTCAAAATCCACGCCGAAGAGTTCCTTGCCGTTTTTGGGGATTAGCAGCCCCTGAAATGCCTTCCACTCCCGCCACTCGATAGTGCCGCGAATCAGTTCAGTCATTATCTTCAGGGACAGGGTCTTGGGAATATCTATCTGCTCATCTGCTGTACCGAAGGCGTGGGTGTTCATGATGTAGCACTCTGTACCTGATTGAAAGAGCTTATTAAACTGCTGGCAGTCCCACATCAAAGGATGCACTCGGAATGGATTTGCAAACGGCTCAATTACTAATCTGCCCAGTTCTTTGGGGTCAACGTTTTCTACGCCCTTTGCCCTCATCGTACTCAGAGAAGCACCCATTGCCACCTTAAGCCATGGGTTTTTTATCTTACACACGGGCGGCAGCGACGGGTCCTTTTGCAGCCATACAACCTTGCCCGGCTTTTCGCAGTAATCAGTATGATTAAACATGTCGCGGGTCTTGATACAACGGCCATTTCTGTTGCGTATATCCTGACAGACCAGCTTTACCTGCCCGTCGGGAACCATTGTAACGGCGACGTTTTGGGCAGTATAAAAATACTTTATTATCGGGTCTTCGTATGTTACTGCATCTGTCTTGTCAAAGAGGCTTGGCTCTATCGGGACAGAGAAGTTGTTGTTTAAATCGATGAGAAAGGCGTCGTCATGGATGACAGTAACGTGTTCGTCAGCGCTTAGTGTGCCTTCGTGGTCGGGGCTGTTGGTGATAGAGGATTTGCCGCTTCCTGAAAGGCCAAAGACTGCAACAGGCAGGTTATTGCCGACTTTTTTGATACCGCCGTGACAGGCAACCATGTTCTGCCTCACACCGATTGCCCATGCAAGCGTTAGTGTGCCCTTTTTGCGCTCTCCAAAATATCTCAGGCCAAGTATGGCGATACAGTTTTGCATCTCATCGACAATAATCAGGCCGTCGGGGAAGTCAGGATGCGACCAGTCTGAATCTGCCAGCACCATGATGTCATGTTCGTCGAGTTTGCGTGAGTTTGCGTATGTATCTGTCCAGGGCGCCATCCACGGGGCAAAGTTAAACGCCCAGTCGAGCATATTCTTGGCATCTGTACGCGGGCTTATCAAGAGTGCCCTCAGCATGAAATCTGGATGTACACCGACGATGCCTTCCATCAGGAAGGTCTCTTTTTTGTTGAAGTGATAGACGGCCTCACGCAGGATTGTCATGTACTTATCTTTCTCTGCGCCCATCTGCCTTACAAGGCGTCTGGCCTTTGCCGTCCTTCCCACGATAGAGCCGTCGTTTGAGACAAGCACCTTTGCCTCTGAGGGAAGCCCGTAGACTTCCGGTTTATACATCGGCTCTGTTGTCACAATCACTTCGGGCTGTTTGATGGAATACTCGTAGAGTTCCCTCATGTTGGTCTTTTTTACAGAGTTTGCATACATCGCGCTTTCAATTATCGCCCGCCACTGTGAGCCGGGTACCTTATGCACACTTGCCATAGTTTTATACTCCCGTTTATTTAGATTTTAGACAAATCAACTTTGGGTCATCCCTTATATATTTTCGGCCCTTATATATTTTCGGCCATCTCCCATATGCCGCATGGACACACACCGGCGCAAAACCCACACCCTATGCAGAGGGCGGCATCGACCACGTACTCATAGCCTATATCGTCAGTGGTTTCCTTTCGGCTTATTGCCCCGTAAGCGCAGACGGCCTCACACATGTGACAGTCTCTGCACACGGCACAGGACATACACCTGTGGGCCTCCTTCTGCGGCGTAAACGATGTGTCTCTGCACTCTTCATAATAGGCGTCCTTGACCTTTGCGTAACCAATCTGCATCTTTGGCGCCGGTCTGTTGTATGAACGGCCACAGAGCAGGGCGTGTGCCGCGTCTGCCGCCTTTTTCCCGTGACCTATAGCATGGGTAACAAGGCCAAGACTTGTAGCGTCTCCAATTGCGAATACCTTGGGGTCTGAGGTATGACCGGCCTCGTCAGATTTAATCCAGCCGTTTTTGTCTGTATGCACAGACTGCGGCAGAAAATCCGTAATTGGCGTATCTCCTATAGATACAATAACCTCGTCAGCCTCAAACGTGCTGCCATAAGGATAAGCTGCGTCTGATTTAAAGTATATCTTTCTTTCGGCCTTTACGTACCTTTCAGTAAACTTTGGCCATACTATTTTAGTGCCAAGCGATTTGGCAATCTCAAGTTCCTTACCGGAGGCCGCCGGTTCCTGAACATCGATGGCCGTTACAGTACATGCGCCACAGTGGAATGCCTGTGCCGCCGCGTCCATTCCTACGTTTCCCGCGCCTATGATTACTATGTGCTTATCTTTGAAGTCAGGCCTTTTGCCAGTATTAATACCGCGCAGAAAATCGTAGGCATTTAGCGTGTCTTCGTAGCCGTGAAATGGAAACAACCTTGGCTTATGCGCCCCGCAAGCAACAATCACCGCGTCGTTCGTGGCATGTATCTCTGTGAATTTAGCAGCGTCAATCTTAGTTTTCAAATGCACTGTGACGCCGATTGATTTAAATCTCTCAAGTTCGTGTGTGAGAATCTCCTGAGGCAGCCTTTCCCTTGGGATGCAAAGCTCAAGTTTGCCGCCAAGTTTCTCCTCAGCCTCGTAGAGCGTTACATCGTGACCCTTTAAGGCAAGCTGCCAGGCTGATGAAAGCCCGCCCGGGCCGCCGCCTATTACTGCGGCCTTTTTGCCGGTCTTTGGAGCAGGCTTCGGGGCCTCTGTCTTCAGGCTTACCGAACCCAGACCTTTGATATTTAACGGCATGTCAACATGTGAGCGTGTACATGCAGTCATGCAGAGATTCGGGCATACCTCGCCGCAGACAGTGGCAGGAAGCGGTGAATACTGTAGAATAAGCCCTATGGCCTCCTCAGTCTTCTCAGCACGAAGCAGCGCTGCCCGCCGCTGAGTCGGTATATCGCTGGGACATGCGGCCTGACACGGCGGGGCGTACTTACTATTTCTCCACTCCGGTCTGAACCTCCTGTCCTGCCCTGTGGTTATATATGGAAGCGGGGTCAGTGGATGCGTTACGTACTCGGCAAATATACCGCCCTTCCCTACCCCTTTATCTGTCGTATTTTCCCAGATGTTTTTACGAAAATCTGCCATCGTCTTCTTGATTGGACTGCGTTTTGCCCGTTCCTGAGCCGTGTATGGCAGGAGTTTTTTCCACGCTGAGTGTGACGAGGAAAGCTCATCATAATGGTCTTCTCTGTCTATTGCCTTAAGGTATAACTTTAAGTTTTCCTTAAGCCACTGCCAATCCTGGTCTGACAAATCAAGCAGCCTGACATCGCCCTGACTGTATGACGAATCAATCTTGCCTCTGAAATATACCACCCCACCGACCATCCCTACGCACGGCCTGTAGCCCAGGATATTTTCAGGATTTCTTGGATTGACGCCGCAGACAACGGCTATACCTCCGGCCTTAAACTCAGCAAATGTGTCGCCAACGTCTCTAAAATACCATGATTCCGGTGGATTGAACTTTGGATTGTGTTTGGTCATAGTGTCGCAGCGCGCGCCACCGCCACCCTGGACATAGAGCTTGCCCTGGGCTGCCGCATTGTGAGCGCCGTTTGTTACGTCGCCAAGCACTGTGATATTGGCGCCGCAGTTTAGCCAGCCCACATCGTCTGAGGCGCTGCCCTTTAGTATTATATCTGTGCCGAACATGCCCATGCTGCCTAGACGCTGCCCTGCCTGCCCTTCCACGACAACCTTTACGCCGTTGTCATGCGGCCATATGCGCCCGCCGATGCCGTGCTGACCGTCGGCCACTATCTTCAGTTGCTGCGCCCCGGCCCTTACTGCCTTTTGTATCTCTTCCTCCATAAGCCTTGAAGGGACGCGGCCGCCGTCTATGTTTCCTCTTATCTCTATAATTGCCATATCAGTCTTCTTTAACCTCTCTTTCTGGCTCGCTTAACATACGTAGCTGATGTTCAATCTCTCTGCGATTGCCGGGTCGTCTGCGCTGATTGCATCGGACATCCCAATAGGAAGTTCTGTGCTCCTTCCCAACGGGGCAAATATCTTCTTTAACTCTGTATCGAGGGCCTTGTAGACCTCTACGACGCGCATCGCTACCTTATCCACGTCAAGCCGCCGGTAGAGCTTCGGGTCTTGTGTGGTAATCCCGCGCGGGCAGCGCCCAATGTTGCAGACATTGCAGCGGTTGTTCTCATCACCTAGGCACCCGGCTGCGGCCTGCATAATATATTTTCCTATCGACACGGCTGAAGCACCAAGCATTATCAGGGCCGCTGCGTTGGCCGCCAGATTGCCCTTTTTCCCAACACCGCCTGCCGCTATCAGCGGGAGTTCGTTTTGTTTGCCCTGCTTTACCAGATCAAGATAGCAATCCCTCAGATTTGAGGCAATCGGATGCCCCATCTTGTCCATAGATACGTTATATGCGGCCCCAGTGCCGCCATCCTCGCCGTCTATTGACAGCCCAGCGGCAAACGGGTTTCTGACGAGATTATTAAGGACGGCCTTTGCCGTGCGCGTCCCCGAAATCTTCGGATACACCGGCACTCTAAAACCCCATGCCATTGACATCGACTGAATCATCTTGGCAACGGCCTCTTCAATTGAGTACTTGGTCTGGTGTGTGGGGGGAGATGGTAAATCCACACCCTGGGGAACGCCGCGTATCTCAGAAATTAGTTTTAAGACTTTATGGGCCATGAGCAGCCCTCCGTCACCGGGCTTTGCCCCCTGACCGTATTTTATCTCTATCGCACACGGGTCTTCAACCATATGCGGAATTGCCCTGATTATCTCATCCCAGCCAAAGTACCCGGAGGCAATCTGTGGAATGAAATATTTCACGAACCGCGACTTAAGAAGTCTCAAAGGCATCCCGCCCTCACCGGAACACATCACAACTGGCATACCCTCGACTTCATTCAAATATGTTATGCCCATAGCAAGACCTTCCCACATCGTGGGTGACAGCGCCCCTACGGACATACTTCCTATCATTACGGGATATATCTCTCTGACCGGTGGGATGAACTTGCCGCCTGAGGCGTCCATCTCTCCGCTGCCGTTTACGAATTTAACCGGCAGCTCCTCAGCCGGTAAAATCCTGCCCAGATACGTGCGAATGCGAAACTCATGTCTGCCTGCGTCGAGGGCCGGGTCTGTGAGCATTGAGATTCTTGTGAATTTGAGCCTGTCAAGCGTTGAGACCAGCGGGTCGTTTCTCCTGCCGCCTCTGGTGTATGCACCTCCGGCAGCATTTTTGTGAATCAGAAATTTATTGTTTGGATTGTACTCCGGCTCTATGGCCTCATTGGGGCATACGAGTGAGCATGTGGCACAGCCCGTGCAGTAGTTACCAATATTCGTCGATTGTTTTATCACCGTGACGACCTGTCTTTCCACATGTGGAGTTGGCGTAGCGCCGGAGGATGATACCACCCTCTTGGCAATCACAGCGGGTGTGATGGAGAACATCGGGCAGACAGCAGTACACCTGCCGCAGCGCTTACACCTGTCATCACGCCATTTTATTAGAAAAGGAAACTCCTTTAAGGTCAGTTCATGGTTGTTGTCCAACCTTGCAACTGGTTCCATACCTTTACCTCCTCAGCCCCGGGCGAGACGATGACCATGTCGTACCTCATCGGGAATATATCCTTATTAGCATCTCTGTCGGGGACTGCCCTGTTAAGGCCGCACTCCTCAGAGACGAGTGAAATTTTTCCTTTCTTGCCGCCAACAACACCGGGTCTGAGTTTCTTTGAATCCTGAACCATAAAGCACGTCCCATCGGGCGCGAAACCGATGACGCAGTTTGGGCCGTCTATACAGAGGGGCCTCAGGCTCTTCTTTAGATGTCCGACGAATGCCTTATCCGGGCGTTTGTCTATCTCAGTGGGTTTAAGCGGTGTTATGATGTCCTTGTAATAATGAAGCGGGTAGTTCAGCCCCCTGGCTGCGTAATGCAGTATGTGAGTGAAGACCTCGCTGTCGCTGTTATAGCCTATGTAGCCCGGGAATCCCCTGCTTGCCAGAAATTCCCTGATAGGGACAAAGGCGGTGTTCTCGCCGTTTGTCATTGAGCCGAAGCCCTGGATAAAAAATGGATGGCAGGCGTAGAGATTAATCGCATAGTTTGTATTCTGCCTGCCCTGGGCAAATATAATCTTTGCCTTAAGCGTTGAGTCGTCAAGGCCGAAAAACTCACAAAGCTCAAGCGGGTCGCCCACCTCTTTCAGAGTAACTACATCCGGATAAAACGAGAACACGATGATAGACTCATCTGACTCGCCCATCTTACGGAGCGTTAGGCGTGTCTTAAGAAGCAGCGCTTCTTTTTTGTCCAAACTCAGGTCATTGATCCCTTTCGGGTAGTCGTAAACCCGTGCGAAGTAGTTATCGCGGGCTGTTATCCCCCTGACAGGTTTAATCTTTGGCGTCCACGTGTGAACGAGTGTAAAACCCGCCGCGTCCATATAACGATTCAGTGCGGCAAGCCCTGCGTCAGAGCAGATGCCAGAGAGTACCGGCTTGTCCTTAAGAGACTCGAACTCTCCGCCGAGATCTTTCAGGATAAGGCCCATGCCTGAGCCGTCATGCCCTTCTTTCATTGTCTCAAGTGTCAGGATATTCTCAACAGGAGAGAAATAGTCCTTTGCGGTTATAGCACTTAAACGGCACATGTATTCAACCCCTTTTAAACAATATCTTTATTTTAGCAGCATTTCTTGACAAAATCATAAAATATCTACATTTTTTGCCGCGCTTTCTAACGCTGGCCCCCTATTATCAGCCATAAGTTCGGTACTATATCACAAATATTTGAATATGTCAAATATATGTTTGCAGCCATCCTGTGTAACCCCGCATTGACAAACATCGCCAAAATCAGATATAATTGCACATCATGACACAACACAGGAATTGATTATATGAAAGAACACGGTTCAAAAAAGGCAATCTATGCCGCCTGTGCCGCAAATTTCGGGATAATGGTAATAAAGGCTATTATGGCCTTTATATCAGGAAGTTCTGCGATGTTTGCTGAGGCCGTTCATTCGGGCGCCGATATGGGTAATCAACTCCTCCTGCTTGTCGGCATGAAGAGAAGCACAAAGGCCTCAGACAAGTTCCATCCCTTCGGCTATGGGAAAGAACAGTATTTTTGGGCATTTTTGGTTGCGGTAGTGCTTTTTGTTTTGGGGGCAGCGTTTTCGTTATACGAAGGTGTCCACAAGATAATGCACCCCGAAGAGATAAAGCACCCGCTCTATGTATTTATCGTCCTGGGGACTTCGATATTGCTTGAGGGCGGTTCATTTTTGGTCGCGTTTAAGGAGTTCAAAAAGACAAACAAGGGCAGTATTTTACGTAACATAAAGCGGTCGAAGGACTCAAATTTAATCGTTGTCTTAGTTGAAGACACGGCAGCGCTTGTGGGAATGATAACGGCCATTATAGGCGTGACGCTGGCGGTCTTAACAGGTATGTCGGTATTCGATTCGATTGCCTCAATCGTCATAGGCCTAATTTTAGGAGCCGTAGCCATATTTCTTGCTAACGAAATGAGAACCCTTCTAATCGGAGAGGCGGCCTCAGACGAAACCGTTGAGCAGATTCGCACTATTGCCGGGTCAAAGGATTCTGTCGAAAAGGTAGGCGAAGTCCTGACTATGCACATGGGGCCTGAAGAAGTAATAGCCACAATCGATGTTGACTTTAAAGACAATATCAATGTAGGAAACCTTGAGACAATTATAGATGAAATCAAAAAGGAAATCAGGCACAAAATTCCTTCAGTTAAAAGGGTATATATAGAGGCCGAGACACTCTCTAAAGTATGTTCAGGCTAAAGTATGTTCAGGCTAAAGTACGTTCAGATACTTAAGCATACCCCTTGCCGCACGTCTTCCCGTTGACATCGCATGAATCACTGTGGTAAATGTCCCAGGGGTTTTGGTTATGTCACCTCCGGCAAATACGCCGGGGATTGAAGTCATCAGGGTCTCTGCGACTGTTTCGATGTAGCCTGCCCTATCGACTTTTAGTTTTGGGGTTGTTCTGGCAATTATTGGGTTTGCTAGTGTGCCCAGGGCGTAGATTACCGTATCTACGTCTAAAAAGAAACCGGTTTCACCGCCTCTGATGCAGTCCATGCCGCTGACCCAGCCCTCGTTGTCTGAAATAATTTCTTTCACCTCTGTAAGCCAGATGAACTGAACACCCTCTTCCATTGCGTGGTGGAGTTCCTCTTTACGGGCCGGGCTTTCTTCTAATCTCTTTCTATATACGATATAGACATTGTCAGGTCTTAGGCGCAGCGCCGTTCGTGCTGAGTCAATTGCCGTGTTGCCGCAGCCTATTACTGCAATGTTTTTTCCTATCCCTACAGGAGTTCCGTATCGTGGGAAATCATACCCGTGCATCAGATTTACCCTTGTTAAAAACTCATTGGCAGACATCACACCGTTTAACGATTCCCCCTTTACGCCTAGTCCCATCGGATAACCAGCACCGGTTCCTATAAATACCACATCGAATGACAACTGGCCCATCAACTCCTCAATTGTGTGAATCCTGCCGATTACCATGTTTGTCTCTATCGTCACGCCAAGCCTTGTCAAATTGTCAATCTCACGAAATACGATTTCCTTGGGCAGCCTGAACTCAGGTATCCCATAGGTCAGCACACCACCGGGCAGGTGCAGTGCTTCAAACACTACAACGCTGACTCCGGCCTTTACTAAATCATAAGCACATGCAAGCCCAGCCGGGCCTGAGCCAATAATTGCAGCCCTCTTGCCGATTGGCTTAATTTCATGCGTATCATGCCAGTCGTTCTGCCGTGCCGTGTCCCCTACAAACCGCTCCAGAAGCCCAATGGATACGGGTTCTTGTTTTTTCCCAAGTACACAGGCTGCCTCACACTGCCTCTCCTGTGGACATACCCTGCCGCAAATTGAGGGAAACAGGTTGGCCTCACTGATTGTCTCATATGCTTTTTTATAATCACTTATCGATATTAAGTTAATGAATCCCTTTATGTTTATCCTGACTGGACAGCCGGTAATACACAGCGGCTCCTTGCACTGCAGACATCTACCGGCCTCGGTTATAGCCTCTGCCTCTGTGTAACCACAGACGACCTCTGTGAAATTAGTATGCCGCGTCTCAGGGGGCAGGTGTGCGGACGCCTGTCTTTTAATTACTTTTTTGGGCATCTCTTAAGTCCAGGGACTGTTTTTCGTATTTATGGAAGCGTTTCTGGCGAATGATTAATTCATCGAAGTTCACAAGATGACCGTCCATGTCCGGGCCATCGATGCAGGCGAATTTCACCTCACCTCCAATGCTCACCCGGCAGCTTCCACACATACCAGTGCCATCAACCATTATGGGATTTGCCGAGATAATTGTTTTTATGTTGAGGGGACGCGTAACTTCGGCACACGCCTTCATCATAACAAGCGGGCCAATTGCAATGACGCGGTCAATTTGCCTCTCCATAATAATGCGTTTTAACGGTTGCGTAACTAAACCCTGCTGCCCGTATGAGCCGTCGTCGGTAACTATAATTGTCTCATCGGAGTACTCACGAAAGCGTCCTTCCCAGAACATTAGGGACATAGACCTAAAGCCAATTATAGATATTGTGCGGCAACACTTTAATTTTAAAGCACGTAGTATTGGATAAACCGGTGCAACGCCCAGTCCGCCACCAACTAAGACCGTAGTCCCGAAGTTCTCAATCACTGATGCCTCACCAAGCGGCCCGGCGATGTCCAGTATTCGGTCACCGGCCTTATATGCCATCATATCAAGCGTGCTTTTCCCTGCTGCCTGAATGACTATTGTAACAGTACCTGAGACTGCGTCAAAATCTGCAATGGTTAAGGGAATGCGCTCTGACATTTCATCGCAGTGGACAATGACAAACTGACCCGGCCTAGCTGCCCGCGCAATCTCCGGCGCCCTAACCTCCCACAGGAAAGTCGAAGGTGAAAATTGCTCTGTCCTTGTAATCTCAAACATCGTTAACTGTGATTATAACATTAATACTGCGCTTTCGTGCCAGGAGTTGAGCGCTGGGGCAGGGCAAACGCATTAGAAAAGTACAACATAAATTTCCTCTTATGGATTCCCGCTTTCCAGACTGTATCATAATAGCACCCCCCTTTCTTTTGAGGGGTGGGCGTAGCGGCTAGGCAGCTGGGGTATTTTAAAATAATTGAATAATAAAATTATTAT
>LNQR01000027.1 GCA_001541255.1 Candidatus Magnetominusculus xianensis | reverse complement strand
ACTGTTACTATACAGATAGACAAGGGAAATTAATTTTGATTTGCATTGCTCACAACGACGTTATACTACAAGCCATTGTGAGCAATGGTGGTTGACACTTCAGCTAGTTAAGTAGATGAGTTCAACGGAGATTTCAGACAATATCTTCAGGCAGTATAGAGCGTGTAACGTTATACTGCTTCGATAGCTATACTCCGAATGCTGTATCTACCTCGTCTCTAATTTCTGGAGAAACGCTATCAGGCCAAAGGTGCTCACATACATTGTTGCAGGATATGCGAGGGTCGCCCAGCCTTCCCTTACTATTGGCAGCTAAATCGCCAATACTGTCTTTTATACTGGCGATTATTCTGTCATCAACACTTCCTCCTTTGATGGTGCCGCGTCCAAAGGCATTTTTAAATAAATCGGCCACCTCCTTAGCGTAACCCGCAGGATATGATGCAGCAATTCCACCCAGGCCGGTCCTTGTGGCTATGCAATGCGCCCTGCAGTGATAGTACTTGTCCACTACGGATGGATCTTTGACTTTATTTTTCGCCAAATCCATCGCCATCTGCATCTTTCTGTATTGCACAAACATCTCTACCATAGCGGTTATTTCTTCCAGAGTGAAGAGAGAGGGATCAATTCCAAACTTCCGGAGTATGTCGCCTTGCTTGCTAAATCTCAAGGCTTTTCTTAACGCCTTAAGAATCTCCACAAGTCGTTCATCGCTAATGATTCGATCATCGCGTTCTTTTTTTACATCGGCGACGTTTTGTGCTTTGGATACATTGGATACAACTGATACATTCTCATTGTTAGAGGCTTCAGCTACGTATCCTTTCTTTGGGACTTCGGGCAGACTTCCGTCAAATTTACCATCTGCATCTTTAATCCAGAACTGTGTCGACATGTAACGTCCTCCTATGGTCTGGCGTTATTACCGCGAATGCGGCAATTATGAACAATATAAAACAATGGGCGAAATGCAGTAACCATAATGGCAATCTCATAATATTTATTATAACACATTATGAATTATTTGTCAAGCGCTAATAGAAAAATATGGGGATATTTTTTTGTCGTAGTGGTTCCCCACAAAATCAGCAATACATAGTCTGAATAATGGACTACAGCATAATGGAGACAGACACAATAACTGTCCGGTATGGTAATTGATAGACTGATAGATTTATTGTTTGAATATAGCAGTGAATCAGGACTATGTCAATGTGGGCTGTAAGTATGAATAGAGAAAGCAGAAAAACAAAGTACTGGCTTTTTTCACACGAGATTAATGTATAACAAAGCATGGCAGATGAGACAGGTAGTTCTATAAGGCAAGTGAGGAGAGAAGATGAGATAGAAGTACGATTAGCAAGGGTAGGAGAAGCAGCTGAGTGGGACAAACTGATGAGTAGCTATCATTATCTTGGATTTCAGAGGGCGGTTGGGGAATCACTGAGATACGTTGCGGAACTGGAAGGGGAACTAGCAGCCCTGATAGGCTGGTCATCGGCAGCATTCAAAAATATGCATCGTGATAAATGGATAGGTTGGATACCAGCGGTACAGTGGAAGCGTTTAAAGTTCATAGCGAACAACAGTCGATTTTTAATCTTACCGTGGGTACGTGTCCACAACCTTGCATCCAGAATATAAAGGCTGAATCTCATACGACTATCATCGGACTGGGAGGCAGCATCAGGAAATCTGATGATACTGAAGGACTTGCCATTGACGGTAAGACTGTAAAAGGGGCTCACCTGCTAAGTGCTTTTTTTCATCATGAGGGCATAACGATTGCACTCTCAACTGGTGGCGGAGAAATACCCGGCGTAAAGCAATTACTTAAAGACGTAGACATTAGCGGTATGACGGTAACGGCTGATGCACTGCATACTCAGAGAAAGACTGCCGAATTTCTGGTAAAGGAGAAAGAAGCACATTATTTTTTCACGGTCAAAGACAATCAAAGCACATTAAAGCAGAAACACTTCCGTGGGAGGCTTTTCCCCCCTCAACACAAAACGGACGAAGACCTCATCTTGCACTAAAATTGATCGGCCTATAGAGCATTGTTACTTTTGGCAGCGATTCTGCCCAGTACCGTTACGTCCCAATCCAGCCAATTGATGTTGCCTTCGTGTGCAATTATGACTTTATTCCCCCGCTGAGCTCATCATCCCTCTCCCCTTCCGTCACCCGTTACCCCCTAATGCCCGACTCATAATATAACTTTGACGTCGCCCTGTTGGGGTGCCAATGCAGATTGACATTTTTAATCTGTCTGCTGTATCATTAACTTAAAGCAGGGTTGAGAGGGCTATAAAGCATGAGGAGGGTTAGAAAGATTACTATCAGGTATTATCGATTGCTGTCCGTATTGTTTGTAGTATTGATTTTATTCAGCGCTGCTAACGCGTCAGCCGTGGACACGCCAGACAAGCCAACACCAGATAAGACAATAAGTGAAGGGGAGTATCTCACCCTTGACAACTGTATAGAAATAGCCTTAAAGCAGCAGCCCAGTCTGATGTCTTCTCTTTACCAAATTCAAGTGTATGAGGCTCAGGTTGGACAGGCACACTCCGGATTTTATCCAACTCTTGATTTACAGGGCGGCTACACGCGGAATCAACTCGTCAACAACTATCACTTAGGGCCGAATCCCCCTCCATCATCAATAATCAACAAGGACGATTATTATGGCAGTCTGCAACTGTCACAGATGATTTATGATTTCGGCAAGACCCGGACAAACGTAAATATGAGAAAATACTATCTATTAGCGTCAAAAAAGGACTATGAGACGCAGACTAACACAACTGCCTACAACGTCAAGGTCTCCTACTACGGGGTCGTAAAGGCCAGGAAGGCGCGTGATGTCGATGCCGATACGGTAAGTAAATATGAAAGACAGCTTGAACGGGCAAAGGATTTCTTTAAGGTCGGCACAAAGGCCCTCTATGACGTAACTCAGGCAGAGGTCAACTTAAGCAGCGCAAAGATTTCCCTTATGAACTCAGAAAATGCCCTCGCTGTCGCATGGGACAATCTTACCACAACGATGGGGATTGTCTTTAGCTCAGAGTTTAAAATCGACGAGGACATAAACCCTAAACCACTTGGGATAAAATTTGAGGATGCCTTGTCCAGCGCTTATAACAACAGACCGGACTTGATGTCAGCTATGGCAGCAAAGGACGCTGCACAAATAAACATAGAGTACGCAAAGAAGGATAACTTTCCGGTTGTAAGCGGTACGGCATCGTATAACTTTGACGACGGCCGCTTTCCGCTTAATAATGGCTGGATAGCCGGTGTGGTGATGAAATGGAATATTTTCTCCGGCTTTAATACAAAATTCAAGGTGGCCGAGGCACGGGCATCTAAGGACGCCGCCGAGACAAAGATTCAATCCCTGAAACTCTCTATTTACAGCGGCGTAAAGCAGTCCTATCTGAATCTGAACCTCGCAGGGGACATGATTCCGGCCTCTGAGTTGCAGGTGAAACTCGCAATGGAGAACTTGGACATAGTTACACTAAAGTATGAGGCTGGGCTGGCCAGCCCGGTTGACTATACGGATGCCGTAGTGCAGTATAAATCAGCAAAACTAACATATATAAACGCCCTCTATAATTACAAAACAGCCGAGGCGGCAATACTGTGGGCAATGGGGAGCAGATAATGAAAGGACAAATACGCGCAATTATTCTCATATTCTTAGTCATATTTACAGTATCTGGCTGTGCAAAGCCGCAGGAATCCAGACCACAGATTGTGCCTGTGCTGACGGCTGCCGTAGAGAAAAAGACCATCCCCATTGAAATCAAGGCCATAGGCAATGTCGAGCCATACCTGAGCGTAACAGTGCTTTCTCAGGTTGACGGCACCCTGCAGCAGGTCCATTTCAAAGAGGGCGAAGACGTTAAAAAGGGGCAGATGCTCTTTAGTGTAGACCCCCGCCCGCTTATCGAATCTGTGAGGCAGGCAGAGGCGGCACTCCTGCAGGACAAAAAACAACTGGATTTTTATGAGACACAGGCTAAAAGATACACATTTCTTGTGGAGAAAGGAGCTGTCGATAAAAATACCGCAGAACAAAATCAAACCCTTGCCTTAACTCAGGCTGAGAAGGTGAAAAACGACAAGGCACAACTTGAAAATGCAAAAATAAAACTCCAATACAGTTACATACGCGCCGAAATAGACGGCAGGGCTGGCACATACCTGACAAACATCGGCACGAGTATCAAGACAAACGACACAAAACTTGTTGTCCTCAATCAAGTTACACCCATATATGTTACATTTTCAGTGCCGGAGAAAGAGCTGCCAAACATAAAGAAGTACAGCGATAAAGAGAAACTAAAGGTGTCAGCATTTCCCCCGGGCTTTGCAAAAGATGCACGTGAAGGGCTGCTCACATTTATAGATAACACAGTAAATACACAAACCGGGATGATAAAATTAAAGGCTGTCTTTGAGAACAAGGACAAGTACCTGTGGCCTGGACAGTTCCTGAATGTAGTGTTGACGCTGACAACGGAGCCAGATGCCCTGGTAGTGCCGGTAAGCGCTGTGCAGGTAAGCCAGCAGGGGCAATACGTGTTTGTTGTCAAAGACGACATGACGGTTGCTACCAGCATAGTGAAAGTAGCCAGGGAGTTCGGCAATGAGCTGGTAATAGAAAGCGGTGTAAGCGCCGGTGAGACAGTGGTAACGGACGGTCAGTTGAAGCTCAAGCCAGGGTTCAAGGTTATGATTAAAAAACCCGGCGATGGTTCTGATAACGCAACAGCCGTCAAAACAAGCGCCCCGAAATGACAGAAGAGAAAACCACCGAAAGCTCTACAAACCTCTCCGACATTTGGATCAGGCGTCCCGTCATGACAACAATTGTTATGCTTGGGATATTTGTCTTCGGCATGGTTAGTTATAATAAGCTGCCTATTAGTAATCTGCCAAGTGTCGCATACCCTACGATTAACGTAACGGCCAACTACCCGGGGGCAACCGCTGATACAATGGCGGCAACTGTGGCAACACCGCTTGAGAAATCATTTTCCCAGATTCAGGGCATAAGCTCTATGACATCTACATCCACCGCAGGTTCAACCACTGTAACTATACAGTTCAATCTTGACAGAAACATCGATGCCGCCGCCCAGGACGTTAACACGCAAATAAACGCGGTTCAGGGGCTGCTGCCTCAAATGCCAACACCGCCGACATACAGCAAATATAACCCATCGGACAATCCCATTATGTACTACGCAGTTTACTCATCAACGCTAACAGAGGCCGAACTCTACGACTACGCTAATACGATAATCGGGCAGCAGATTTCAATGCTCAGCGATATTGCAAAAGTAGACGTTTATGGTACAAAGTACGCAGTCAGGATAATGGTAAACCCTGACTCTCTGGCCTCAAAAGGCATCGGCTTAGACCAGGTAGTCTCAGCCATAAGCCAGGGCAACGTCATTAAGCCAACTGGTAGTCTCGATGCCGATAAGCATAAACAATATACTATACGCAGCGAAGGGCAGCTCTACAAGGCAAAGGACTATGAGCCGCTGATCGTAGCCTATCAAAACGGCTATCCTGTGAGGATAAAAGACATAGGAAAGGCCTATGACAGCGTGGTTAACGATAAGATTGCCATCACCGCGCACATAGGCGGAAAGAGCATTGAATCCGTAGTAATAGCCGTGCGCAGGGTGCCGGGTTCAAATACGGTTCAGATTTCAGAAAATGTGAAAAGGCTGATTGAGGGATTAAAACCTCAGCTTCCACAGGCGCTCAACCTGTATCTGCTTCATACGGATGCAGACTACATACACGAATGTATCGATGATGTCAGGGACACGCTGATAGTGACAATATTTCTGGTAATCTTCATTATATTTGTATTCCTGCGTTCATGGGTATCGACGATAGTGCCAGCCGTAGCGATACCGCTTTCACTGATAGGGACATTCGGTGTGATGTATGCATTGGGCTACAGCCTGGACAATCTATCGATGATGGCCCTGGTGCTGGCGGTCGGCTTTGTTGTTGACGATGCCGTAGTGATGCTGGAAAACATATTCAGACACATGGAGCAGGGGATGCCAGCGCGCGAGGCCTCATTCAAAGGCTCCGGGGAGATAAACTTCACGATTCTCTCGATGACGTTGTCACTTGTGGTGGTGTTTATACCGCTGCTATTTATGTCAGGGTTGATTGGGAAGCTCTTTAGGGAGTTTTCTGTAACAATAGCAGTGGCGATAATGATTTCTGGTTTCATATCCCTGACGCTCACACCGATGATGTGCAGCCGTATACTTTCCCATTCACACACAACAGGCGGAGGAGGAGGATTTTTCAGGGCTACTGAGGGACTATTTAATGCGATGCTCAGCTTTTATGAAAAGACACTAAAGCTTGTCTTAAGGCACAAGTATATGACGCTGCTATTTATGGCAGCGGTGTTAGTGGTAACCGGTTACTTATTTGTGAAGATACAGAAGGGATTTCTGCCGGGGCAGGACTCTAATATGCTGATGGGTATTACGCTGGGGCCAGAGAGTTATTCATTTGAAGAGATGTTAGAAAATCAAAAGAAAGTAACTGCGATAGTGGAGAAAGAACCTGGTGTTGTCGCCCTTATGTCAGCCCTGGGGAACTTCGGTGTCTCGAACAAGGGTGTTATGTTTGTAATGCTGGAGGACAAGGCAAAGCGAAAACTCTCGGCAGACGGCATGGTCATGGACCTGTGGCCGAAGGTCAACTCAGTGCCGGGCATATACACATTTATGCAAAACCCACCGCCCATACAAATTGGTTCATCGCAGTCAAATGCCCAGTACCAGTATACGCTGAGGTCAAGCAGCTCAGATGACCTCTATAAGTACGGCCCGGTGATGACTGCAAAGATCAGGACTATACCCGGACTTGTTGGAGTAAACAATGATTTGCAGATAAACGCCCCCTGGGTAAATGTCGAGATAGACAGGGACAGGGCCTCAACACTTGGCCTGACCGTAAGCCAGATACAAGGCGCCCTTGGAGCGGCATACGGCGGTCAGTATGCCTCGACAATATTTTCAACGATAGACCAGTACTATGTAATCCTGCAGGTCGAGCGGCAGTTCAGGACGCAGCCCAACCTGTTGTCGCAGTTATATGTTCGCTCAAGCAATGACAACAAACTCGTACCGCTCAGCGCTGTGGCCAAAATAACTGAGACATACGGCGCGCTGACAGTAAACCACACGGGGATGATGCCATCGACGACGATTTCGTTTAATTTGAAAGAAGGCGTCTCAATCGGCGATGCCGTCTCAGCTATAAACGAAATCGCGCATGAGGCGCTTCCTGCAACTATATCTGGGACGTTTCAGGGGTCGGCACAGGCCTTTCAGGACTCTATGTCAAGCATGGGGCCGTTGATGCTAATAACAATATTTGTAATCTATATGGTGCTTGCCATATTGTACGAGAGCTTTATACATCCGATAACGATACTGACGTCGCTGCCGTTAGCGGGGTTTGGGGCGCTGATAACATTGGTATTATTTAAAATGGAACTGAACATGTATTCGTTTGTCGGGGTAGTGATGCTGATAGGGATAGTGAAGAAAAACGGTATAATGATGGTAGACTTTGCGTTGGAGCTTGAGCGGGATAAGGGAATGGAGTCAGAGGAATCGATATATAATGCCTGCATAGTAAGGTTTCGTCCGATAATGATGACAACAATGGCGGCGTTATTTGGGACGATTCCGATAGCGCTTGGATACGGTGCAGGAGGCGATGCCAGACAGCCCTTAGGGATAGCGGTAGTAGGTGGACTGGTATTTTCACAGTTGATGACACTATATATAACGCCGGTGTTTTATATCTATATGGACAGGCTGAATAAATGGGTAACAAACAAGCCGGAGACAGTCACTCCGGCACTCGAAAAGGGAGGGATATAGCATGAAAACAACTACAATGATAATAATACTGCTCATCACGGCATTAATAGGACTGCACACGAACAATTTGTCAGCTAACGATGATACGAATCCAACATTTCAGACCGGAAGCGTAAACGGGATAGACTACATAGCCGGAGGAGTTGGAGATGACGACAGAGAGGCAATTGGGCTGATAGCAAAGTCAAAATATAACGTAAAACTGATATTTGCGATGCGCGCTGGAAATTACTTAGCTGACATCCCTGTAGAGATAAAAAACAAAGGCGGCAAAAAGATATTAGAGATAATCTCAAGCGGCCCAATTTTCTATGTAAAACTCCCCGCCGGTGCATACACGATAAAGGCAACCAACGAAGGCGTAACCAGGACACAAAACATAACCGTGCGCACAAGCCATCAGCAGGTAGTCTTTACATGGCAGTAATCTCAAAACACGTTGTAAAAGGGGATGAACGCTAATCTTCTCGTAAAAATCTAAGAAAAACCAATAACTGGTGCCGAGGCTTATTTTTATGGTGGACTTAGGGCTGTTGAAATACTGTCCAAATTCTATAGATATGTGTTAATATTAATAATGAGCGGAAGAACCGGCAAAATAGTCTCAGTAAATACCAGCAAAGGAAAGGGTGAGAGAAAGACACCTGTTAAATCGGCTGTGCTGATAGCAAACTTTGGCATTGAAGGAGATGCCCACGCCTCAGGGCAGTGGCACAGGCAGGTCAGTCTGCTTGCCATAGAAAGTATAAAAAAAATGCAGGCAATGGGCCTTGACGTTGACTGCGGCGACTTTGCTGAGAACATTACAACAGAAGGTATACCGCTTCCCTCACTGCCCATAGGTACGCGAATGACTATCGGAGGGTCAGTAGTGGTCGAGATAACACAAATTGGCAAGGAGTGCCACAACAGATGCGCAATATACTATCAGGCCGGGGACTGTGTAATGCCGTCTGAGGGGATTTTTGTGCGTGTCATAGAGGGCGGGGAAATTATGTCCGGCGATAAGGTGGTTATAAAGTGATGATAAAGTGATGATAAAGTGGTGATAAAATGACCAGCATAACCGCAGCAGTACTGACAATCAGTGACAAAGGCTCAACAGGGCAGCGCGTAGACGAAGGTGGCCCTGCCATATGTGAATTACTCAGTGGAATCGGGGCTGAGATACTCTTTACTGAAATAATCCCCGATGAAAAGGAACAAATCAAGGCACGGCTAATCGCAATGACACAAAAGGTTGACCTTGTGATAACAACCGGCGGTACAGGGCTTTCACCACGAGATGTAACACCTGATGCCACGCTTGAGGTGATAGATAAGGAGATACCCGGCATAGGGGAGACAATGCGTGCCGAGGGCCTTAGGGCGACACGCCGCTCTATGCTCTCCCGGGCTGTGGCAGGCACACGCGGCAGCTCATTAATAGTAAACCTGCCGGGAAGTGTAAAGGCAGTAAGGGAAAACCTCGCCGTAATACTGGATGTCCTGCCTCATGCGATAGAAAAGATCAAGGGCGGTACGTCGGACTGTGGCCGGTGAGTGCCCAGTAACAAATACTAGTTGACTAAAGGATGTCCCAATCAAAGAAAATACTAAGGCAGGCGCTGCTTTATGCAATCTTAATATCAGCGGTAACTGGCTTTATTAACTCATGATGACGACGGAGCAAACACGCCCATACCGCCCAGAGACGCTGTTCAATAATATTATCCACAGCCGCCAGCACAAAAGGATTAGTCTTCGAATATGTCTTTAATATTCACTTGCAGGCCCTCAATGACTTTTGACGTAACTATGCCCTCAAGCTCTGCGTATGAATGTCTTACGTACTTAGCGTTGTTGATAATTAAGACCTCGACAGCCCTAAAGTCTGGTAAGATAACCCAGTACTCGGACACACCGTATTTCTCGTATATCGCCTTCTTAGCAGACACATCCCTGTCATAACTACCTGGAGATACAATCTCACATACCATATCCGGAGTGATGCGTACCCAGTCTGTGATAACAACAGGTCTGTTTTTTTTACAAATAAACAACAAATCCGGTTGAAGACGGTTTGTGCCATCCTCGAATATCACGTCTAGTGGAGAGTAATAAACCCGTCCCAAACCTTTTTGTTCTACATGAGCATCTATTTTTCTGAATAGATTAGCGCTAATTTCTTGATGTATCCACGATGGGCTTGGCGTCACAACTTCCTCCCCGTTTATTATCTCCGTTAAATCTAAATCCCGTTCGATTGTAAGCGTTTCCATAGTGATATTCTACCTTTAACTGAGATGATGTGTCAAATAACAGAATGAGGGGGGCAGGTTTTCATGTGTCATGTGCTGCATTACACGTATCACACCGCCTTGGAGATAAATATCCGGCAGTGGAGATAAAACGTAAACTCACGGCCATTGCTTTCAAAAACTCCGGGCACTCCGGGAACATCACCATATCTTGCCCTGATATTCTGGTCTATCTCCAATAGTTTTTTATCGCTGATGTCATATCTTTCAGCAAAATCGCGAGAGGTTACAGGCAAGGCTGGCATATCTTTAATTAGCGCCTGGGTAAAACCACTGGCACTTAGTATGCCGCTTAGTTCATGGACTGACGGGAACCATTTGTCAAGGCCAGCGCTCCGAAAGAGTTCATTTAAAAGAGCGGCGTGGGCGGTGGCTTCAAAACATGCGGTTTGGTGGATAAAACACTCCCCGGGGCGCATCTGCCGCCTGATATGCAGCAGGGCGTTTTCTATGCCGTCTCTGCCAAAGTAATGCAGCACAAAGCGCATTATAAATAGCAGTGTGCCGTTTTCTGACAGCAGTGTCTCCCGCGTAATACCCTCAACAGGGCAGTGGATTGTACAGATTTGCCCCGCAGCGCTAACGCTTAACTGTGAGCTTGATGTATCTATGTTAATTAGACGAATCTGGAGTGTGTTTAACCTGGCAGCAAGTTCTTTCAGGACAAAGCCGGTTCCACCGCCGAGGTCTGCGATTGCGGCGGGCGGTGACAGAGGGTTTATTCGGCTGAGGGCGGCTGAAACCATATGGTCAGCCACTTCTTTATTAGAAAAATACCCGCCATGTATACTGTCCCACAGCTTGCCAAAGACTTTCCCGTGATTTTTTGATTGCTCGTCCGAACTTGGGATACTCAAGGGCAGTTCTCCAGGCTATTTGAGTGAAAATACACTGGCGATTTTCTTTATAGTTTTCATTGCCAAAGGTTGGTGAACCTCGATAGCCTTATGCGGGCATACCTCTATGCAGCAGTAACATCTGATACATTTCTCATAGTCGAAATGCAGACGCCTTAAATTGTTTTCAATCGCCTGTGCCGGACATATCTTTACACATTCGTTACACAGCTTACACGCACCTTCGATGTTCTTAGGGTGGGAGGTCAGATTATTTCTCAGGAATTTTTTTGCAAACGGCGGACCAAATACTATGCCAGACAGGGTTGGAATAATAAAATTCTCTACTGATTTCATCTCCCCTGAAATCGTGAACTCACTGGTCAGCCCCATATCGTGTGCTGCCTTATTGGTAGGCAAAGACATATCTCCAAGACCAAGCATACGGCAGATGGCCATATCGAGGGCAACGGCGTTGGCGCTGCCCATAATGACCCCCAGATGTCTGGGGATACCACTTGTGCCGGGGCCATTGCCTTCCATAGAGAGGATACCATCGATAATATTAATTTCCGGTCTCAGCACACCGTATATAGTGACTAAAAGGTTTGCGAATAACTCATTGTTTTCACCAAGATTAAAATGCCACTGGGGTTTTCTCTTTCCTACGACGCAGCCGAAGAGGTTTTTTACCGCCAGCGTGAGGCCCATCTGTGTATGAGTCTTGAGCTTTGGGAGGTTTATGATAATATCAGCAGCAAGGGCGTCTTCAGCAAGCTCCAGGGTATTAAAGCGCGAATCCGGAGCAAAATTCACTCCTCCGCGCGTTGATAGTACCCTTTTTGATTCTGTTAGCTCTTTTATCTGGGCGGGTAGGGCATTGAGGGCGGTGGCAATGCCACAGTCTTCGATTACCTTTGAGAACTTTGAGAATGTTGCATGGCTGTCTGAGACCTGCGGATGTGCCCCCTTTTCCAAAACATACTCCACCACCGCCTTTATAACCATAGGATGTGTCGTCAGGGCCATATCAGGGTGTGCCGCGGCAAGCATATTGGGTTTGATTAAAACCCGTGACCCGGCAGTTATCCTCACAGGGGAGGTATCCTCAATCGCAACAATCATATCGAATATTGCCTTTTTCAGAATGGCATAATCATATGCCGATTCTTTGACAAATACCTGAAGCATTGTTTATTGTAAATCAAGAGAAGCGGTTGTGTCTATATGATAGCCTCAATATCTAATGAAAAAGTTAAAGATGCCGTTGCCATCAGGACGAATCACGGCAGAGGCGGCGCATTTTTTATCGAAGGGACGAGGCTCTTTCAAACCGCCCTCGATGCCGGTGTTTCGATACAAAGGGTCTTTTATACCAATGAATTTGCCTTAAAACCAGTCAATGCCCCGCTCATTGAAAGACTAAAAAACATAGGGCTGGCGCTTGAGGAGGTATCCCCAAAGGTAATGGAAAAACTCTCTGACACGCACTCGCCGCAGGGTATCGTCGGCATAGGGACAAGGAAACAATTTTCATTAGAGGACGCCGCTGCCAGGGTCAACCCGCAAATCGTTATTTGCGACGGGATAAAAGACCCGGGGAATCTTGGCGCTATTATACGTACAGCCGAGGTGTTTGCCACAGACACAATTGTTATTTTGCCAAACACGACAAACCCATACGCCCCAAAGTCTATAAGGGCCTCGGCGGGTGGAGTTTTTAACCTCACCGTCGTGTATTCACAAAAGCAGGAACTCATACAGTGGCTGAAAGCAAAAGGCATACGCCTGATAGTGACCGTACCGGAGGGAGGCACACAAATCAGAGACATAGACCTTGTATCACCGTTTGCCGTAGTCTTTGGCGAGGAGGCCGCGGGGGCCGACCCAGATATAATTAAAATGGCAGACGTAACCGCCTCAATCCCTATGAGCGGCATTACGGGAAGTTTAAACGCGGCGGCTGCTGCGGCAGTGTTCCTGTATGAGTCATTCAGAGGGCGGCCCTAATAATATGGCCTCGCGCTGCTGCCTGGCAGCAGAGGCGGCGTTGTGAGCGCAGCGTACCGGCTCTGGCAGTCTGTACCGGCTGAGACAGCTTAATACCATGTCAACAGCCCCGTCGATATCAATCAGGTGACCGGGGGACACAAACAATGGCCTTACACCGGTTCTGCTTCTCAGGACAACACCTATACACTCTGCTGAGTCAAACAGGGGACTCCGGCTGCCTTTTTCCATGCCCGGCTCTTCATATGTCCCGATAAGTCTTGACTTGGCAGCGCCAAGCGTAACCGTGTCTAATAGTACACCAATGTGAGAGGCAAGCCCTATACGTCTTGGGTGTGCGATGCCCTGTCCATCGACAATTATCGCATCGGGCATGTGTCTTAGCCCCTTGATTGCCCCGATAAGCGCCGGAGCCTCTCTAAAGGATAAAAACCCGGGTATATAGGGGAAGTCCGTCTCTTGTATCACGATAGACTCATCGATTTTATCAAGTTTATCAAGGGACGGGTATGTGAACAGACACGCGCTGCCTATAATATTATTGCCATAACATGACGCATCAGCGCCTGCAACAAGTTTAATCGGCCTCTTAAGGGCGGTTATCTTTACCCTTGCCGCCAGTGAATTCTGTGTATCTCTGATAAAGTTGGCTATTTTCTGCATAATTATATTATAATCTAACGTTACATAAAACCTGCAAGGAGGATATTTTAAATGTTAGACAGAGCACAAGTAGAGAATTCACTGAATCAGATAAGGCCAGCCCTGCAAAGAGACGGCGGTAACGTGGAACTGGTTGACGTAACAAGCGACGGCATAGTCAAGGTCAAACTGATGGGGGCATGTGGGTCCTGCCCGATGTCGATGATGACTCTAAAGGGCGGTATTGAGGCAAAACTTAAGTCTGACCTGCCTGGTGTCAAGGCAGTAGAGGCAGTTTAACACCGACAGCACACGGGCGGGTGCCATCCGCAGCGCAGGCGGCTGAAAAGTCTTGTTGCGGCATAGTCAGGGGGGGTAGGATGTGGCGGAATCAGAGGTGAGGTGCCCTGTGTGCGGGCACGACGCATGCTATAAATACGGGAGAACGAGAACCGGAAAAGAGCGGCGTTTGTGTCTGACCTGCGGGAGGCAATTTTCCATTGGCAGTAGACATGAGCAACTGACAAACAGGCCGGAGTGTCCTGCGTGTGGAAGGCCCATGCATCTGTATATGAGAGCGGAGGCAGCGGTGCGCTTCCGGTGCTCCGCTTATCCATCGTGCAGAACCTTCCAGAAGATACTCAACTCAGACCGGTGACTGCCCCCTGTTTACAATTCTGTATATCTGCGAGACAGATTTATCCAGCAGGGCGGCAATCTCAAATATGCTGATTTTGCCGTATATCATTAAGGCTATCGCACGAAGCCTGACGTCTTTAATTTGTCTGATTTTCCCAATGTTGACCTTTTTAATCTGCTCCTTGCCTTCTCTAAGGGCGTTCAATACCTCCTTGTAATCGTGCGTCAGGACATTGTCATTCATAGTGATTTCAGGAGAATATGGTATAGACGGCAATATTCTATCGACATGTACGCATGTCTCGTTACAGCTTATGTATTTTTTGCACTGCATACAAGACGTTACCCCTTTTTTTGACACCTCAAACTCTCTCATCTGTCCTCCTTTTACGGCCTGAGGCCGTTTTCTTTTGAGCCGCCTGAAGGCTCAATATTTTGCTTGTTTCACTGATTCTTTGTGCCATAGCGCTGCCCGTTTGACTGCCGGGCGCATTATACCTGTCCTCAAGCTCTTTCAGATTCATAGCGCTTGTAATAATGACCGGCAGCACTCCGGCATATCTGCGATTAATAACTGTGTACAGCGTCTTTGCCGACCATTCAGTGACCTTTTCACCCCCTAAGTCATCTAATACGAGAAGCGGTGCTGATGAGTAGCGCTTTAATACATCGTTTTCTGAGAAATCCCTCTGCCGAAATGAATCCTTGACAGACAGAAGCATATCAGCAGCCGTTGTAAACAAAGGATACTCAACCTCCTGCGGCACAGTGCCTGTCTCGCCGCGAAACACCGGCTCCATACGAAGGATAAAACTCCTCACGCATAATGCAGCAACATGTGTCTTTCCAACACCAGGGCGGCCAAAGATGTATAACCCCTGCCCGCTGAAAACACAGCCAACTGAATGCCAAAGCCCTGAACTTACTGAAGATTCCTGTTCAGCCGCGAACTTTGGCGGCACCCCGCAGTGTCTCATCATCTCTGTTATCCTGCTCCTCATGGAATTTTTCCACTTTAAGCGCACCCGCTGGCGCTCAAGCTCAACTGCCTCAATGCGCGATGTCAGAGCTAATCCGTCAGTTGCTGCCACGTTGTACCTGCTTACGGCTGTTTACTTCCTCAATATAAAGATGGGCATATGGGTCTGCCTTGCGCCTTTTGCGTTTACTGTTGGCGGTGTTAGTTTTTGAGGCGTTTGACAGGGTTTCATATCTGGCAGACTGATACTTTTCCCAATTCGATATTCGTATCGTAGTGCCGTAGTGACCTGCAACAATCTGAATCTGTTCATTTTTCTCCAGCCATTTAAGTATCTTTCCGATGGTTTTTTTAGAAGGTGTTCTCAGCACGCCCATGTCACTGTAAGCCACACCTTCGGAGATAATCTGATAGCTGGTGATAAGCATCCCCGGCTCAAGCCAGATACCAATACCTCTGTCAGTCGGTACAAGCTCCTGCTGCCACTTAGCCTTCTGCCGCAGCCAATAAAACACCCTGTGGTAGATAGGGGGCATCAACCAGACCATGCTGGTCAACTCTTTACGCCATGAGCGGGTAAAACCACGTTTCATGCTTTAATATAACACAATATATATTATATGTCAACAACAATATTATTATTGTTGTATTTATAAGATTATTTATTTTATCTTGCAGCCATAAAAAAACATACTGCATAATGTATATTCTGCCCACACTTGCGTTATCATATAGTCACTATGAATACTGCTATTGACGAACGCGTTAGAAATAAGATTATAAGGATACTTCAGCAGCGTGGTATCAAACAAAAAGAACTGGCTCAGATGATTGGCGTCATGCCGCAAAACCTGAACGCCTATATGACGGCAAAGCGCGGATTTGGCAAAAAAAACATCAGCCGCATAGCAAAGGCCCTTGATATCCCAGAGGAGGATTTCTACTCAGACGCCGCCACCAGCACCACGAAATTAAAAAAGGCCAGAAAGGTACCTGTTATTTCGTGGGTTAAGGCTGGCCTGTGGCATGAGGCGGTTGACATCTTCCAGCCCGGCTATGCCGATAAGTGGCTTGCTTACGACACTAAGGATGAACACGCCTTTGCTTTGCTGGTTGACGGCAGAAGTATGGAGCCTGAGTTTAAGGCTGGCGAATTTGTTGTCGTCTCACCGTCACTGGCGGCAGTAAGCGGTGATTATGTTGTAGCTAAGTTTGGCGACGATGTAACCCTGAAAAAACTTAAGATACTTGAGGACAGCGTACTTCTTAAACCGCTGAATCCTGACTACGACGACATTATCATCAGTGGAAGAGACAGAAAAAACCTGAGAATCGTCGGCAAGGTTATTGCTAAGTACGTCGAGTATTAGCCAAAAACGTTACTCATAAAAGCGCCAGATACTCATCGTAGGAAACGGTCTTAACGCCGAGGGCGGCGGCCTTGCCTAGTTTTGACCCTGGGGAGTCACCGGCTATAAGATATGAGGTTTGTCTGGACACTGAGGATGAGACCACCCCGCCTGCTGCCCGGATCTGTTCTTCTATATGCTTACGTGCGGCTGGCAGTGTGCCTGTAATGACAAACGTAAGCCCGGCAAGTTTCCTTCCGGCGTCTATCATATCTGGCATCTCTGGCATATCTGGCCTGTAGTCAGGGTTTGTCAGGGTTAATCCCAGTGTCCTGAGTGTCTCTATAATCTTTATGTTATTCTCCTCTGCAAAGAACTCTGCAATTGTCAACGATGTCTTCTCTCCCAGTTGTTTTATCAAACAAAGTCTTTCTACGCTTACACCGTAGAGGCCCTCAATAGTTTCAAAGTTGGCAGCAATGACCTTAGAGACAAACTCCCCGGAGTGCCGTATGCCGAGGGCATAAATAAAGCGTGACAGAGTTGTGGACTTAGCGCTGTCAATGGCCTGAATGAGATTAACAGCTGATTTCTCGGCAAAGCGTGGCAGCCTTATCAGGTCATCTTTTGTGAGCCTGAAAATATCAGTGAAGTCTTTGACCAGCCCGGCATCAAAGAGCGCTGCTGCTATCTTATCACCGAGCCCGTCGATATTGAGCGCCAAGCGTGAGGCAAAGTGAATAATGCGGCCCTGCAGTTGGGGCGGGCAGTTCAGTCCGGCGCAGCGAAGCACTGCCCCGCCCTCTTGTCTGACTGCCCTTGAGCCGCACTCAGGGCATAGCCCTGGTTCGACAACCTGTACTTGCAGCACAGCATCGTGGCTGACAACCCCAACAACCTTAGGAATAACATCCCCTGCCCGTTCTATTATCACAGTATCGCCCGTGCGAATGCCCATACGCTTGACCTCATCCCAGTTGTGAAGCGTAGACCTTGATACGGTTACGCCGCCGACAGAGACAGGCTCAAGCACAGCAACCGGTGTGATTACTCCCGTTCTGCCGATGCTTGGCGCTATTTTTAAGATACGTGTCTGTGCCTGGTGTGCCTGATATTTGTAGGCAATTGCCCAGCGCGGCGCCCTGGTCTTTTCACCCAGGCGTTGTCTGAGGTCGAATTCGTCCACTTTCACAACAACGCCGTCGATGTTAAATGGTAGTTCTGCACGGACGGCGTCGATTTCCCTTATATATTCAATGACCTCGTCTATCCCCTGAGCAGATTTAAAATGATACGGGATTGGGAAGAGGTGAGTGCTCAACCATTCTATGAGCTGTGATTGGCAGGTGAGCGTAAGCCCCCTGATAGCCCCTGTGCCGTAGCAGGTGATGCTGAGTCTCCTCTTTGCCGTAACTGCGGGGTCAAGCTGCCTTACTGAACCAGCGGCGGCGTTGCGCGGGTTAGCAAACAGGGGCTTGCCGCTTTCTTCGCGCCTCGCATTAAGCGCGTCGAAATCCGCCTTGGTCATGTATATTTCACCGCGTATTTCTATCAATTCAGGCAATTCAGGCAGCTCAGGCACGCCTTCTCCTGTAATACTCAGCGGGACGGTCTTAATAGTCCTGACGTTCTGTGTAACGTCTTCGCCTGTGATGCCGTCGCCGCGGGTTGCCGCCCTGGTGAGATTACCGTTTTCGTATGTAAGCTCAACGGCAAGGCCGTCGTACTTTGGCTCGACGGTATATCTAATATCGTGTGTCTGTAAAAATTCTTTGACACGGCGGTCAAACTCATCCACCTCACCAAATGAAAACGTATCGTCAAGCGAGAGCATCGGGATAGAGTGGACTGCCTTGTCAAACCTATCCAGCGGGGGCGCGCCTACTCTTAACGATGGCGAATTAGCGGGGATATAACCCGATGTCGTTTCTAATTCGCGCAGCAGGCGAAACTTTTTGTCGAAGTCTGCGTCAGAAATTTCCGGTGCATCAAGGACATGATAGAGATAGTTATGGCGGTTGAGTTCCTCAGCAAGCAAGGCGATTTGAGCCTTTATATCATCCAGTTGTATTCCCATAGAATGCCATAAAGTATATCACAAAACGATTTGTTTGATATATAATAGTACTGATATGATTGCGAAGATGGGCAGATATGAAATCCTTAATGTCCTGGGTGAAGGTGCAATGGGCGTGGTCTATCGCGGTCATGACACAATCATAGACAGGATTGTCGCCATAAAGACCGTCAAAATGGAAAATGTTGAATCACCACAGAAAAAAAATGAACTTATCGGACATTTTTATCACGAGGCCAGGATTGCCGGGAAACTGTCTCACCCCAACATTGCCCATATCTACGATGTCGGGCAGGACAACGCTGGACATTATCTTGTCATGGAATATGTCGAAGGCATTACCCTGAAGACTGCCATATCGGAAAATCCAGATATACCGCTTTTGGAGAAACTCAGGATATTAATCGACATAGGGCGCACCTTGCACTATGCCCATCAGCGCGGAGTAGTTCACCGTGATATAAAGCCAGCCAATATTATGTTATTAAAAAACTCACATATAAAAATAATGGACTTTGGGATTGCCATGCTTGCGTCTTCAGGTGAAGGGCAGGCCGCACAAGGCGGTCTGATGGGAACCCCGGCATATTTGTCGCCGGAGCAGATTGATGGGACGGGTCTTGACAGACAGACTGACATATTTTCACTTGGAGTGCTTTCTTATGAGTTCTTGTCTGGTAAAAAACCGTTTATTGCCGACACGATTCATGAGCTTATGGATAAGATACTTCACACAGAGCCGCAAATGCCGCATATTGTAAATCCGCACCTTGATGAGCCTTTAAGCAGGCTCATCCTGAAGGCCCTTGAAAAGAACAAGGAGCGCCGCTGCCAGTCCGCTAGTGAATTTGCCGATCTCCTTGACCTCTATGCCGGGAAAATGGACATGGAGCGCACTCAGAACATCACTGCCATTAAAAACTATGACAAGACGGTACTGGCCGACACACTAAAGAAAAAGTACACGTTTTTTTCAGATTTTACTACAGAGGAGCTGCTTAAAATAATATCTATCAGTTCATACAAGACCTTTAAAAAAGACACCTGCATATTTAATGAAGGCGACATAGGGACAAAGATGTATATCGTAATATCGGGAAAGGTAAGAATCACAAAGGTATTTAAAGAAAACGAGGAGGAGACCCTGCTGGCTGTGTTGAAGTCAGGCGAGTGTTTTGGAGAGATGGCAGTAATGGATGCCTCCCCGCGCTTTGCAGCAGCAAAGGCAGAAACCGACTGTGTCACCATCGCCATAAGCGAAGTTATCCTGAGAAACTCTGAGCCGATGCTGTGCCTGAAACTGTATAAGAATCTTGCCGCAGTGCTTTCCGAAAAACTCCGCAACAGCGACATAAAAATCAATGAACTATACAACAGACTGAAACAATGCGGCGCCACGTAACCTGTAAGATTGCCAGTAAGATTGAAAGATATTTTAACTGTGATACGGCAGTCACAGAATCATAGAGGTAAGATAATAATAGCCATTTCGTCCTCTGGATTCCAGCTTTCTCAGGAGTGACAGGATAAACATTCTCCTCATTCCATCACCCAATAACCACCTTATGCCAGATTCATTAAAAACTTTGACGTTGCCCTGTTCATTGAGAATTGCTGACAGTATTTTATCGATAATTTATGATACAATTGTGTCTTGCGGTACTGCTATAATATGAGACTAAAAATTGAGAGGGGTGGCCTATATGACTAAAGATACGACTAAAGATATGACCCAATATATGAAGATTTCGGCATATGCCGTTGTAATTGCTTTGTGCCAGGTCATATACCTGCTGTCATTTATTAACGGCGCATTCGGGGCTGTTGGGGGATATGATGACCCGCTTAAACCGCTTGCCGATAAGACCGTCAAATTTTTTAACCCGCTCACACTAAAAGTTGATGCTGTCAAAGGCGACGCCCTCACCCTCAGAGGTGACACCTCAGGAAAGGCCATACCAGGTACCAGATTTGAAATCTTCAGACAAGGCGCCATGTTCTATCACCCTGTTACTAACGAACCGCTTGGACATTTCGAGGACCTCATCGGCTCAATTGAGATAACCGGCGTAAAACCTGACGGCGAGACGGCGGCAAGGCTCATAAAAGGTACTCCCAAAAAAGGCGACATCGCGCGCCTGTCAAAGTCAAAGATCAGGGCGTTGTTCTACCAGGACAAGTCCATCGATTGGTTTCTCGGTGATGTTTACTACAGGCAGCTCAAACAAAGCGGCCGCTTCGAGCTTATCGACTCGGCTATAGATGCTGAAAACACTGCCGCACTGTTTGAGGAGGCAAAAAAGCTGGGCGCCGATGTGCTTATCCTAATTGAAGGCTCAAAAAAAGATGAGATCAGGGATGAGGACAAATACCTGAAGCAGCGCATCTACTGGGTCTCTGACAAAAGGGAAGTCTCTTCAGATACCGTAGCAGTATCAGAGGCATATCTTCAGGATGTGCTTGCCGCGGCAGACATATTCCTGTCCGCGATGAATGAACCGGTCCTTACGTATCGTATGCCCATTGGGTATGACCTGATGACAATAGGCAATATCAGCGGCGGCAGTGATGTTGACCTTATCTTCAGCACCGGCTCTGACCTTGCAGTATACAAGCCCGGCGTCGATATGAACAAGATAATGGAACTCAAGGGCGACAAGATGAGCGATAACGTATATATTGACATTATAGATATAAACAAAGACGGCAGAGACGAAATCATAGTTACTGCTATGGCCTATGACGGCGCAAGGGCGTTTATCTATGGCGTTGAGGGCGGGCAGCTTAAGTTGTTGTGGAAGGCCAGCGGCTTTTTAAGGGTATATGGCAATAAACTCCTGTTTCAGCGCTACACCCCCAGAGAAGGACAAGTCGGCAATGTTGACTACATAGTTTGGGACAGCAATCATTTCAAAGAGGAAGGACAGTTAAAACTGCCATCAGGGGTTAATCTCTATGATTTTGTCTATCTTGCACCCGCTGCAGAGGACGCTAAATCTGACCCCGTGACATTATTCTACGACAACGCTAACCACCTCGTGGTTAAGAACTCCACCGGGACACGCATCTGGCGCAGCAAGGGCAACATGGGCGGCTTTATCAGGGAGTACAATATCCCTGGCCCGACTATCATGGTAGAAGGAGGCAAGTGGCACATAAGCGACAAGATGTTCCTGTATCACAAAAAAGGTATTGCTATCAGGAGAATCCCGTTTGCCCTGACCTCGGCGTCATTGGGTTATAAGCAATCATATATAATGAGCTACGGCTTTAACGGTATCTCAGTCGAAGAGAACACACTTGTCGGTGCGGTATCTGGGAATATAATAGACTATACGATATACAAAGATAGGATTTATGTATTAGCAAGACCAATACTGGGGCTTAATCTGTCTGGGATGCTCAAGGGAGAAAACCCCCTCGTGACCAACCTGTTTATATATAAATTGTTATAGGGAGCTGGAGGTTTAATTGACAGACCATACCATACCCAAACATGTGGGTATAATAATGGACGGTAACGGCAGGTGGGCAAATCAGAGGGGTATGCCGCGCGTTGAAGGACACCGCAAAGGGGCAGGGCGGACAAAGGAGATAATAGAAGCCGCCGCTGATTTAGGCATTAAAACCCTCACACTCTATGCCTTTTCAATTGAAAACTGGAAGAGGCCGCATGACGAAGTTATAACATTGATGGACTTGCTCGATTTTTATCTTAAAACCGAGATCGAAGACCTGTTAAACAAGGGGCTAGTCTTTAAGGTCATCGGCAACAAGGAAAAACTCCCAGACAACATACAATATCTGGTGGAAGAGGCAGAGCGTATAACCGGCAGTAACACCGGCATGAACCTGATGATGGCAATCAGCTACGGCGGCAGGGATGAGATAGTCAGGGCAGTAAAGCGGTTCATCGAAAAAGGCGGCGACATGGACGAGGTAAACGAGGAATCCTTTGAGGAAAACCTTGACACCGGAGGCGTAACACCGGTGGATTTGATAATCAGAACCGGCGGTGAAAAGAGAATCAGCAATTTCCTTGTCTGGCAGGCCGCGTATGCCGAGTTGTTTTTCACTGATACGCTGTGGCCGGACTTTACGAAAGAGGAATTCATCTATGCCATCGAAGACTATAAGCTCAGGCAGCGGCGCTTTGGTATGATTCCCGATAAGGCTGAAACATAATCAGATGTTAAAAAGGCTCATTGTTGCGGCAATACTGCTTCCGCTTCTCTATGCGTACATAATGTATCTGCCAGGCAACTATTTCCTGATACTGATGTTCATTGCGGCGTTTATTTGCATGGAGGAATTCCTCTTGATGTACGGTGTAAAGGCTCTGTACCGGCACGCATTCTCCGCAGTTGGACTAATTCCCCTCTATATGACTTACCTGTTTAACGAGATACCGGCCTATGTGTTTGCTGCGACATTCATGTTATGCACTACGATTAGGCTGTTTGACCGTAATGGGCCGGACAACGCCCTGTTTGATATAGCCCCTTTTCTGACTGGTTTGTTTTACATACCGGTGTCTCTGAGTTATTTTATCAAACTCAGGGCAATCGGCCCGGAGATCATTATGTTTTTAATGCTAGTGATATGGGGGGCAGACAGTGCTGCCTTGTACATCGGTAAGGCTATAGGCCGAAGAAAACTCTACGAAAGTATCAGCCCAAATAAAACAGTCGAAGGGGCTGTTGCTGCGGTCATAGGCGGGGCTGCCTCGGCGGTAATATTAAAGCTCGGCTTCAAAATCAGAATGGATTATATGACAGCCGCAGGGATAGGCATAGTGTTGGGGATACTTGGTATCATAGGCGACCTGATTGAGTCAATGTTTAAAAGGGAAAGAAACATCAAGGACTCAGGGAGCTTTTTGCCCGGGCACGGAGGGATGCTTGACAAAGTGGACGGGATGCTTATCGCTGCCCCGGTGCTGTATTACTTGATATTGTTTATTAACAAACATAATGGATAACGGCGGTAACAGTACGAAAAATATAACACTGTTGGGAAGCACAGGCTCGATAGGGCGGAGTGCGCTTGAGGCTGTCAGAAACTCTGACGGCAGATTCAAGATAGTCTCCCTTGCCGCCAATAAGAGTGTAGAATTGTTAAAGCAGCAAATCCTTGAGTTCAGGCCAGAGATAGCGGCAGTTGCAGACGAACACAGCGCCATAGGACTAAGACAGTGGGTCAAAGACACCGGTATTAATGGCATTAACGGCACACATGGGAAAGCAATTAAGGTACTCAGCTCACAGGAGGGCGTCTGTGAGGCGGCGGCATACGAAAACTCTGACTTTGTCATATCTGCAATTGTCGGGGCATCTGGCCTCAGACCAACCCTTGCCGCTATCAAAGCGGGCAAGGACATAGGGCTGGCAAATAAAGAGACCCTCGTTATGGCCGGTGCTGCTGTAATGGAAGAGGTCAAAAATAATAATGTAAAGATGCTTCCTGTGGACAGCGAACACAGCGCCATATTCCAGTGTCTGGATGGCCGCCCACAAACACATATAAGGAGGCTTATCCTGACGGCCTCCGGAGGACCGTTTTTTGGCAGAACCAAGTACGAACTAAAAACAGTAACGGCAGCCGACGCCCTTAAGCACCCCAACTGGAGCATGGGAAATAAGATAACAGTGGACAGTGCAACCCTGATGAACAAGGGGCTTGAGGTGATAGAGGCACACCATCTGTTTGGCTTTGCGCCCGGCTCTATAGACGTGTTAGTTCATCCGCAAAGCATAGTACACTCACTTGTGGAGCTGGTTGACGGCACTTTGCTTGGGCAGTTTTCTGTCCCTGATATGAAAGGGCCAATAGCCTACGCTATGGCATATCCAGACAGGATGGAAAACGTAATACAGGGGCTGCGCCTTGAGGAAATCTCTGCTTTAACGTTTCATAAGCCAGACACCGGGGCATTCCCGTGCCTGCCCCTTGCATATGAGGCACTAAAGGCAGGAGGCACAATGCCAGCGGCCCTGAACGCAGCAAACGAAGAGCTGGTCTGGTTGTTCTTAAACGGTATTATTAATTTTACGCAGATACCTGTTATTATAGAAGAGGTGATGATGAGACACAACGCAACTGAGGCCAAACTTGACGCAGTTTTTGAGGCTGATAGATGGGCAAGGCACGCTGTAAGAGAAATTGTGAAAGAAAAATATGGCGGGGGTAATTAGATGACGATAGTGTACGCGGTACTGCTTTTAGGGATATTGATATTTGTCCACGAGCTTGGGCACTTTATTTTTGCAAAGGCAGTGGGAATAAAGGTAACGAAGTTTTCTCTGGGGATGGGACCAAAGTTAATAGGCAGGAAATACGGCGACACGGAGTATGTGCTGTCGGCATTCTTGATTGGCGGCTATGTGAAGATGCACGGTGATGAGATGGCAAGCTCTGCAGATGCCCAGGATATAGAGGAAAAGGACAGGGCATTCTTTACCCAGCCGATTTATAAGCGGGCTATAGTGGTTGTGGCGGGGTCGTTGTTCAACATATTTTTTGCGGTACTGCTGTTCAGCCTCATATTTCTTACAGGTGTGCCGAGGTATCTCTCAGTAGTCGGCGATGTGGGAAAGGACACACCGGCAATGCGCGCAGGCCTAAAACCCGGCGATGTGATAATGCGAATAGGCGCCACTGAGATAAAATTCTGGGAAGAGATGACAGAAATCATCCACGAAAGTCCCGGCAAACCCCTCGATTTCACAATCAAAGGGGCAGACGGTACAAGCAGAAACATCACAATAACGCCGGAGTCAAAACTGTCAAAGAATATCTTCGGCGAGGAGACGCGCATGGGGCTGATTGGCATATCCCCAAGCGGAGACTCCAACAAGGTAGCTTATGGCGTCTTTGACTCCATAGTCATGGGATTTGTAAAGACATGGGAAGTAATCGTGCTGTTGCTGCTTTCTATTGTGAAACTCTTCCAGAGCGTCATTCCGGCAAACACAATAGGCGGCCCTATTATGATATTTCAGATGGCGGCCAAGCAGTCATCTGGCGGCTTTCTGAGCTTTATAATGTTCATGGCCGTAATCAGCATAAACCTGGGCGTGTTTAACCTGTTTCCGATACCAATACTGGACGGCGGGCACATGGTCTATCTGGCTATCGAGGCGCTTAGGAAGAAGCCGTTGAGTGAGCAGGCCATTGCTATATCTCAAAAAATAGGGCTGGCGCTGCTGCTTATGCTGATGGCCTTTGCGATGTATAACGATGTAGTACGCATTTTTACGGGAGAAAAACTGCCATAACAATTTTTCATCGAAGATGCCCGACATAATTGACATAAGAATATACTACGAGGACACTGACTGTGGCGGTGTGGTTTACTACGGCAAGTACCTGGGGTTTTTGGAGAGGGCGAGGACTGATTTCCTTGAAAAACGGGGGATAAAAATCCTTGACCTGATGAACGAGGGGATATATTTCGTCGTCGTAAGCGTAGATATCAGGTATCACAAACCGGCCAGATACGCTGACACGATAAACATCTATACGGAAATAGAAGAGATAACGTTCGCCTCGATAACCTTTGCGCATAAACTATACCTCAACGGCACACCGCTCTCTACCGCAAAAGTAAGGCTGGCAACAGTCGGGGCACGGCCAAACGAAACAGAATTTAAGCCAAGAAAAATGTCCAAAGACCTGATTGAGGCGTTGAAAACCTAATGAAAGGTGAAGGCAGGAAGTCTGTTACAGTCAAAGAAGGAGACTCAATGGAATACCCAAGTTCTGGTCAATTTAATATCCCTTACACTACGAAAAACGAGCTATTATCAAAACTTTCCTCAATACGCAGAGAGTTGCATGAGCGCTTCACGGTTGGGCGTATAGGCATATTCGGCTCATATGTCAGAGGCACTCAGCACCCTGACAGCGATATAGATGTCATCGTTGTGCTTGAAAGACCTACATTTGATAATTACATGGAACTGAAGTTCCGCCTTGAAGAGTTTCTTGGACGACCTGTTGATCTGGTGATGGCTGATACAGTCAAACCACGAATCAAGCCAGTTATTGAGCGTGAAACCATTTATGTATAGGGACTATCGTTTATATTTAGAAGATATCCTTGAAGCAATAAGCCGGATTAAACAGTATACAAGAGGAAGGGATTACGAGAATTTCATTAGTGACACGAAAACTCAGGATGCTGTAGTACGAAACCTTGAAATCATCGGTGAAGCAGCAGGGCGATTACCTAAGTCATGCCTTCTGGCCGCTCCCGAAATACAATGGCGCAAAATCGTTGGCATTCGTAACATTCTTACTCATGAATATTTCGGGGTTTCCTTTCCAATCGTTTGGGATATTGTTCAAACCAAGCTCGGTATGTTGGAGACAACATGCAGGTCACTCCTTGACAATGCTAAATAAGAAATATCTTAGAGAAGGGGAAAAATCTGAAGATACCATACTTGAGAAAACCATGAACGAACTGGTACGCAATTATATATATTAATCAACAGACTACAGATTAAGGAGGGCGGGTGTGGACACGGCATTTAAAGGGATGCGTATTGTTATCATAGCCGCTGTATTGTTTGGATTTTTGACATTTGGTATTGCCGATGATACATACACCATTTCCATAGCGCATATCAATGACACACATAGTCATCTTGAGCCGTCCAGCATATCCCTGACATATAACTCAAGTCCTTTTGTTGTGCGTGCTGGAGGGTTTCCCTGGATTACCAGCGCCATGACCGCCCTCAGAGAATCTCGGTCTAACCTACTTTTTCTTCATGCTGGGGATGTGTTTACGGGAACAGTATATTTCTCAAAATACCAGGGACTTGCCGATGTGGATTTCCTTAACCCAATGCACCTTGACGCTATGACCACAGGGAATCACGAATTTGACAAGGGGCCTTCAGTTCTTGCCGAATTTATCAAAAAAGCGGCCTTCCCCGTCGTATCTGCAAACCTTGAAATATCCACAGAATCCCAGCTTTACGGTCTGATAAAACCCTATACGATTATAGAAAAAAACGGTCGTAAGATAGGCATTGCCGGTCTTACCACAACTGAGACGCCATATATCTCCAAGCCCGGTAAGTCGGTTAAGTTCAATGATATTATAAAATCTGCCCAGACTGCCGTCTCAGCGCTCACCACTCAGGGTGTAAACATCATAGTTATACTCTCGCACATCGGCTATGACAATGACCTCGTCCTTGCCCGCACACTATCGGGTGTGGATGTTATTGTTGGCGGGCACTCCCATACGCTCCTGGGGGATAACGCACTGAGTCAGGTTGGTCTTCACCCTGCTGGACCATACCCTACAGAGGTATGCGCCGCAGATAACACTACCGTACTGGTCGTCACAGCATGGGAGTTTGGGAAGATTCTTGGCCTTACCGATATAGACTTTGACGCAGATGGCAGGATTATCTCTTATCGCGGGGGGCAGACAGTTATCCTTCCTGACACTCCGGTTAATACACCGGAGACAACAGAGTTTTATGAATCGGATAGAACTGGGATTACTTCAAACCCACGGTTTCAGTTAGTTAAAGAAGACCCCGTTGCAGCACAAAAACTCGACAACTATACAGCTCCAATTAAAGGCTTCATGAGCGAGACGATTGCCTATGCCGAAGAACCCCTCAAGCGCGCAAATAACCATGGCCCAGGGCCGATTATTACTGACAGTATACTGCAAAAGACAGCCGCATCAGGGGCAGTTATCGCCATTATGAACGCCGGTGGTGTGCGGATTGACCTGCCAAAGGGTAATATCTCAATCGCCGACGCATACTCCCTCATGCCATTTAATAATACGATATATGTCCTTAAGCTCAAAGGTTCTCAGATAAAAGACGCCATAGAGTCAACCATAGAGTTTCAGATAAGCAAAGATAAAAAACCGCCATTTCTATATGCCTCCGGTCTTGGATTTACGCTGGACTTGTCAAAACCAAAGGGACAGCGAGTAAAAGACATGGAAATAAAGATCAAACAGACATACGTACCAGTTAGAATGAATACCTTTTATAAGATAGCCGTAAGCGAATACATAGCAAAAGGGGGTGACGGTTTTATGCCCTCACAGGGGACTGAGGCTGTTTCTCCTTTAAAGGCGGCAAGCTCTGCCGTCGATACCGGATTCATAGACTCTGAGGTCTTTATAGAATATATCAGGGCATTAAAAACACTGAAAAACCCAGTAGAACTGCGGATTCGTATGAGCCAGTGATACCCCCCTCCGTGTTTAATGGTATTCAATTATTTAGGCTTGGCGGAGATGTGCGTCTCGTGCCGGATTTATCCACACCAAACTTTAAACTAAAAAGGCCATGACCGGACCCCAGCTCTTTATTACAGGCATCCACACATTCCCCGCAGTTCACACAACTTATGTCATATCTTGGCAGGCGCGGCTTAATGTCCATAAAACATACCTTTTCACACTGGCGGCAATCCGTGCATTTAGAGGAATTCACGCGGTCATATTTTAATTTTAACGAAAATGGACTAAACCATCCAAATAACATCTGCATAAGACCAGCGGCACACACGTATCGGCAAAACACATGCCGCACCAATACCGAAGTTATAAACATATATATGCAAACTCCGATTATTCCGGCTTTCAAACCAAAGCCTATATTAAATGTCCTCAACTGCTGCCATATATCGGCAGGCGCTATGAAAAAACCTGTCAGCATAACTGCCGTCAGTACCGGAATTGTTACAATACACACCAGTGCAATCACGGCATATAAAAAAGGCATATCCTTCGCATTTACAGGATCATTGGCAGAGCTTTTAAAGAAGTGCCGTCTGCCAAATATCTTTAAAGAGAAGAACTCTGCCAATTCAAACAGTGCGCCCTCAGGACATAACCATCCGCAGAACAACCTGCCTGTAAACAACCCCATAAGCGGAAATATGCTCAACACCAATACCCACGGCAGCAATGCCTTTAACAGTATATGCCATGCCACATGACCAGCCATCCCATGTTCCATCCCTATTGCCCCGTCAATATCCAATGTCCAGACATTTCCAAATAAATATAAATCCCTTGTGTTTACGTCATATCTGAGGATATCAAAGATTGGCATCGAAAAGAAAAACAAGGTAAATAGTAATTGACTCAGCCTTCTCAGGCGTTTCAGGGTTGCAGGTTTTCTCATGAATTATACTAGTACAACTACTGATTGTATAGTTATGATGTGTATCATATGGGGTAGGCATTTAAGGGGGAAAGGGCAGCGCCATCCCCCCTTTTAAATTCACTATGCCTTAGATTCGGAGATGGCAGCAGCTGCTGCATTAACGGTTACTGGTTCTTTACCAATCTTAAAGTAGTCTACAACAAACATCAGAACACCTATCAGATAAGTGACTCCGAAGATAATTCTCCATATCCAAAACCATGAGTTGAAGTCATTTTTGACGGCTACATAGTCAATACCGAGCAGGCGTTCCATGTATGTTTGCACCATACCGGCACCGGTTATAGTAAAGACTATCATAACCATAGAAACAGTCTGCCACCAAAACGACCTGTATCCTCTGGACATATTGTAGTCCTTTACGCCCCTCATTGACGGCACAGATATGTACACCATAGCAATAATTAACAGGACGTATGCCCCATAAAATGCAAGGTGTCCGTGTGCCGTTGTGATTTGTGTGCCGTGCGTCCATTTGTTAACAGAGGGCAGGGTGTGAATAACACCCCAGAGCCCAGCACCGAGGAAATTAAATATGGCATGAGCTGTGGCAAGAAATAGTCCAAGCTTGTTGGTATTTACCCTTGTATCTTTTGTTATTCTTAAGGCATCCCAGACCATCACTAGTAGTGGAATAGGCTCAAGCGAGCTAAAGATACCGCCTACCCAAAGCCAATAGCTTGGCGTCCCTATCCAATAGTAATGATGACCAATGCCTAATATGCCTGTAAAGAGGACTAATGCGACCTCGATGTACATCCATTTCTCAAGCGCCTGGCGTGGTGCGTTAGTCAGTTTCATAAGCATAAATGCCAAAAGCGCCCCCGCGATTACTTCCCACGCGCCCTCAACCCAGAGATGCACCACCCACCACCACCAGTACTGGTCCTTGACCATACTGCTGGAGTAAAACATACCCGGCAAATACATAAGGGTCAGAAATAACATTCCCCCTAGAAGAGTACCCTGAATCCCTGTCCACTTCTTGCTCTTAAACATAGTCATAGCGTTGTTGATAAGAAACAATACAGCAGAGATGGCAATCAGAAAATCAGCCCACCTGGGCGCCTCTATGTACTCACGGCCTTCGTTTAGCAGCAGTGTGCCGAAGATCATTATATTGCTCTGGGGGAATAATCCCATGACAATATAGCCAACAACGACACCAAGCACGGCTACAACAGTTGCCCAGAACTGAAACTGTGCCAAAGGTATGCTCCAGAGTTCACACTCTGACTCCTCTGGCACCACATAGTACGTTGCCCCCATCAAACCGCATAATAACCACACTACAAGGGCGTTTATGTGAAGCGTTCTCGATATATTAAAGGCAAAAACAAAAAAGTCAGGCTTTAGAAACTGTATCGCTGCAACAACCCCGACTATGACCTGCACAAGAAACAGCAGCACTGCAAACGTAAAAAAGTTCAATGCTATTTTATGGCTCTTGTATTTCATTCCTCAATTCCTCCTCTTATTTAAGTGATACGAGAAACTCTATAAGTTGTTTTTTCTCATCTTCCGTGAGCTGCGCATATGGCGGCATAGCGGAATCAGGCACAACCGAAGACGGGTTATCGAGATGCTTCCTGTGCCATTCTGCCTCAGGATGTCTCGATGCAACGTGTGTTATATCAGGACCTGACGTTCCTCCAATTCCGTTAATCAAGTGACAAGAAGAACAACTGTACTTTTCATACACCGCAGCGCTCGAACTTCCCTTCGACATAATCGGCTTGGGCGGCCATCCGTTTGTATCGACCTTAGAAATCCATTCAAGGAAAACAAACAATTTCTCTGCCTCATCATCGGTAATCCCAAGCACAGGCATTGCAGCTGAGGCATTTACCTTCCTTGGATTAACCAGGTATTTCTTAAGGTATGACTTTGGCAGCTTGTCGGTTATCTTTGTCATATCTGGTGCAAAGTATGACCCGTTACCAAAGATTGTGTGACAGCCGATACAGTCGTATTTATGCCATACCTGCTTCCCCTTGTCCACATCCGCGGTTATTTTCGTGGACCTTGAATCAAGCTGTGCAAATGTATCAAACGTCATCACAACCAGCGCTACAAAACACAGCAAACTGCCAAAGACGAACATATTCCTGACGCCTTTGTTTCCCATAATAGCGTACCTCCATGTAGTATTAAACCTATAAGGGTTTCTTGTACAATATATGTTCATTGCGTTAGATGCAATGATATAAGTCATATAGGTATTTTCCGTCTAAATTCGTTTGCCCTGCCATATGATTTTTTTCTTTGCCTAAAAGAAGGGAGTTTTGTATATAATAGTTTGTTATGAAAGAGATTAGAAAATATTACCGGCACAGGCTGTCATGCAGGCATTAGAAGGAACAAAACCTCTTAGGGTAGGTCTTATAGGCGTTGGATATTTCGGTAAACATCACGGGCGTATTGTCACAGAGCTGGAGAACGCCGTGCTGACCGCCGTGTGCGATACAGAGTTTTCAAGGGCAGCTGAGGCAGCACAAAGATATAATTGTCAGGCGTTTGCCACAGTTGATGAGTCTCTACCCCTCACAGATGCCTTTATCATAGCAACCCCCACGCAGACACACAGCGGCATAGCTATGAAGTGTCTGCGGGCAGGTAAGCATGTTTTTGTTGAGAAACCCATAACAGAGGCTGTTGACGAGGCCAGTCAATTGATAGACGAGGCAAATAAGCGTGGTCTCATACTTCAGGTTGGACATGTGGAAAGATATAACGCCGGAGTGAGAAAGTTGAGCACATTGCTGGATTCACCGGCATATATCGAGACCCAGCGGCTGTCACCGCTTATAGAGCGTGCGGCAGGGATAGATGTTACCCTTGATCTGATGATTCACGACATTGATATTGTGCTTTCCATTGCCAAATCACCGGTTAAGTCTATAAATGCAGCCGGGGCAACTGTATTAACCGGCTGCATAGACACGGCAAAGGCATGGATTGAGTTTGACAGCGGGCTTAAGGCATTTTTAGCTGCTGGCAGGCTATCCGCAGAGAAACGGCGGACATTGACGCTATCGCAGAGAAACGAATGCCTGTCATTGGATTATCAAAGCGGCATGATAACAAAATATATAAGAAATGGTTCGGCTATAAAGGCAATCCCCCTGGATGAGCCGCCTATGGCAGAGCCACTCAAAGAAGAACTCAGGAGTTTTACCGAGAGCATCTTAACGGGGAAAAAACCGGTAGTAACCGGTGAGTGCGGGCGAAAGGCTCTAAGCCTTGCCCTCAGTATAGGAAATATAATAAGGGAAAGCGTGAGTAGTGTGATGATATGATACCGATGTTGGACTTGAGAAAGGAGTTCCTCGATATCGAGGATGAGGTTGTTGCTGCGGTGATTGATGTACTCAAGGGCACGAGATATGTGTTAGGCCCTGAGGTGGAGGCATTTGAGAGGCGGTTGGCCGAATATCATGGGCTGTCCTACGGCGCTGGTGTGGGTTCGGGTACAGGGGCGTTGTTTTTAAGCCTCGCATCCCTTCCTATATCACCGGGTGACGAGATTATTACAACACCGTTTACTTTTTTTGCTACAGTTGAGAGCATTCTGTATGTCGGCGCTAAACCGGTCTTTGTCGATATTGACACAAAAACGCTGAACATCGACGTGGACTTAATTGAAGCAAAGATAACGAAAAAGACAAAGGCAATCATGCCGGTGCATCTTTTCGGACTGCCATGTGATATGAAACGCATCATGGCGCTGGCAAAGAAGTACAATCTATATGTAATTGAAGACTGCGCGCAGTCCTTCGGCTCATCGATAGATGGAAAACTTACCGGCACGTTTGGCAATGCAGGGTGTTTTAGTTTTTATCCAAGCAAGAACCTTGGCTGCTATGGCGACGGCGGGGCAGTTGTCATGGACAGTCAGCAGATGTATGAAAACATACTGGCTCTGAGGAATCACGGCTCAAGGGGAAACTATATCCACAGCGTAGTTGGTTTTAACAGCAGGCTTGATGAAATTCAAGCGGCGATACTGCTGATAAAACTCACAAAGGTAGAGCGTAACAATGCAATGAGAAGAGAAAACGCAGCGCTCTATTCGTCGCTTTTAAGCAGCTCTGTGATGTGTCCTTATATCCCCGAAGGATATGTGAGCAATTATCACCAGTACACGATACGCTCTCCTCAAAGAGATAAAATAAAGGAAACCCTGCACGCTGCTGGTATATCATCGGTAGTCTACTATCCGCTGCCGATTCACTTACAAAAACCGCTGGAGCAGTTCGGTTTTAGAAAGGGGGACTTCCCTGTTGCCGAGACTGCCTCGCAGCAGGTGCTGTCGCTTCCCGTGTACCCTGGTCTGACCAAAGAGGCAATTGGGATGATTTCCGAAGTAATAATAAAATGCCTGTAAGGGTTATGATAATTGCAGGGGAGTCATCAGGTGAGCTATATGGCGCTATGCTTGCCAGGAGACTCAGGGAAATGTGGCCAGACTTATTACTTCTTGGCATAGGCGGGGAGAAAATGGAGGCTTCCGGTGTGGAGCTTCTAAGTGGAATTAACAGTGCCTTTGGTGGTGTCGGGGCGTTGTCATCAGTAAAGCATTTGATAGCATCCTATAAAAAGCTCAAAGATGTCTTTAAGACCATTCGGGTTGATGTGGTAGTGCTTATTGATTTCCCAGATTTTAATCTGAAGGTGGCAAAGGCTGCCAAGAAAAGCGGTATAAAAGTCCTCTACTATGTAAGTCCGCAGGTGTGGGCATGGAGGATGGGCAGGATAAAGAAAGTTGCACGCAGAAGTGATGTTATTGCCGCTATACTGCCTTTCGAGCCTGAAATCTATGCGAAGGAAAATGTCTACTGTGAATTCGTTGGGCACCCCATTGTTGAGGAATTAAATACCCATGTGATTGACAAAAACGCCTTAATGAGAGAATTCTCTCTTGATGCAGAGCGCCCGGTGATAGGGATGCTCCCGGGCAGCAGGCAGGGCGAGCTTGGCAGGCATCTGCCAGTGCTTATTGATACCATAAAAATACTGAAATTGCAGCACCCTGAGTTTCAGTACCTGATGCCCATTGCCCCAAATCTGACAATAGGCGAGTTTGGCCAGATGTTTGCCGAGTTAGCGGCGCTGGACGTAAAACTCATAGATGGACGGGCGGTTGAGGCGCTGTCGATATGTGACCTGGGCGTAGTGAAATCTGGGACTGCTGCATTTCAGGCCGCGCTCATAGGCGTACCGATTGTGGTTATCTATAAGATGGGCGCGCTGGACTATAATATTATCAGAAGGATAATTGAGGTTAAGTATATAAATCTCGTCAATCTGATTTACGACGCCCCTGTGGTAAAGGAACTCATTCAGGAAATGGCAGTCCCTGAGGCAATAGCAGGGGAATTATTAAAACTTTACGAAGACATTGACTTACGCAGCGAAACGCTTGAGAAGTTTAAACGCCTGAGAGAGATATTTGACCAGAAGAATCCGACAAACCGTGTTGCTGAACTGATTGCACAATTGATTGCCTAAGTAGCCATGACACTTATCTACCGAATATTATATTTTATAGCCCTTTTAGCGCTTGTCCCACTTGAGTACTTTAGGAGGCCGAAGGGTTTAAGGGCGCGCTGGTTTTCAGAGAGGCTGGGCAGGATTGTCTTCACAAAAAAGGATACCTCATCCCCCACAATCTGGATTCATGCGGTATCGGTAGGGGAGACCATAACGGCTGTCTCGCTCATACGTCGAATCGTTACTGAGATAAGCCCGCACATTGTCCTCTCCACAGTAACCGACACGGGGCAGCAGACGGCAAAGGATAAACTACCTGAGGGCATTAAGGTCATCTATGTACCATTTGACAGTAAATCGGCGGTAAGGCGGGCGATTAAGGCAGTAAATCCTGACATATTTATTGTAATGGAGACAGAGTTATGGCCGTGTATATTCAGTGAAATGAAAAAACAAAACATACCGGTTGTGATATTAAATGGCCGCATATCTGAAAAATCCTTCGGGGGATACAGGAAGATACGCTTTTTTATGAAACATGTTCTGCGTAGCGTAACGTTGTTTGGAATGCAGAGTGAGATATACTCTGAAAGAATCAAGGCAATGGGAGCTGACACCCAGGCGGTTAAGACATTGGGGAATTTCAAATTTGACACTGCGCCGTCACCTGAAATTCCAAAGTGGGCGCTAAGGCTTACACATCCTATGCTTGTAATTGGCAGCACACACGAAAAGGAAGAGGCTATTTTAATAGGCACACTAAAGAGGCTCAAGGCAGACATTGAGAGCCTGTCAGTGGTTATGGCCCCGCGCCATCCACAGCGGTTTGACGAGGCTGCAGCGATTTTGGCTTCAGCCGATATTCCATTTGTAAGAAGAAGCAAGCTGTCAGACACAGCCGCAGCGCCTGCGTCATTTGTCCTGCTTGATACGATAGGGGAGCTGGCGTCGGTTTACGGGGCTGCCGATGTCTGTCTAATGGGCGGGAGTTTTGTACCAAAGGGCGGGCATAACCTGCTTGAACCGGCCTATTGGGGAAAGCCCATAGTGTGCGGCCCATACATGGAGAATTTCCCGATGACGGGGGAATTTACAGCTGCCAATGCCGCCGTTACCGCTGATGCCGATAATACAGGTGACCTGTACGATATACTTTTTGCGCTGCTTTCAGACGAGGCAGTAAGACTTGAAATGGGCAGCATGGCCAGAGATCTCTATCAAAAAAACTCAGGGGCTATCGACAACGCCATCAGGGAATTAAAGACAATCCTCCGGCGCTAATGCCAAAACGAGTTCATAGAAAATCTCTGATTAAGCAATACATGGGATATGAGCAATGCAGGTTGTATAACATTGACCTCCTCTTACGGTCATTGGACTTACCCTGGATGCCACGTTCCTCTCAAGCTGCGGCACGCTTGCTGTAGCTTGGTATTTGGAAGGTCTTGCTGATGTTCCCCCGATTAAGTGGACACGTATTTAAGTTACCCCATTAGTCAGTTTGAAGTCAATGGGATTGAGCAGTCCAGTTTTGGAATGCCTCCGTGGTGCTTAAGGATATTCCGAAATTCATCAGAGGACTCCCATAAACACCTCGTCCTTTCTTGTATGCCGTCCGTCAACAGCTTTTCATCCAGGGCAATCGCATTAGAAACTTACACCCGCTAATCCCTCTCCTGGATTCCCGCTTTCCAGACTGTGTCATAATAAAACCAGTCAGCCC
>LNQR01000026.1 GCA_001541255.1 Candidatus Magnetominusculus xianensis | reverse complement strand
ACCTCCATGTTATTGTAGATATATATCTACAATAACATGGCCAAATAAAAAGCTCAACACCTTATCCCATTTTTTTGACGCAGACCCTCTCGCTGGCATACATTAGCATAACTCCTGCTCACCCTGATATAATTAAAGTCCTTATCAAGCAGAACCATGCTGTCCATTACATTTTCAAAAATAATGTCAAATAATTTAGCGCTATATTCGTTTTGAGCCTCTAATCGTAATCTTTGTGTGATGTCTCTCGATATGATACATAATACTTTGCGTCCCTTATACATGAACACCCCAATGCTGGTCTCAACGGAAAAGATTGTTCCATCTTTTCGCCTGTGTAATAGATCAGGGACCCTTGACCCCCCTGAGTTTATTACGTCTTTTCTGAGCTCTATGGTCTGTTCAGGTTCTGCTGATATACTGAGTACACTCTTACCTCTCATTTCGTCTTTGGTATAACCGTATTGATTGCTCCATGCATCATTTGCATCGATAAATTCCAACGTTTCCGCATCACAGAGATAGATTGCGTCATTTTCATGTGCAAATAGTAATCTATATTTTTCTTCACTGTCTCGCAGGGCAGTCTCCATTGCCTTACGCTCTGAGATATCAGTACCAACCCCTGTTATATACTCAACACCATCGATTGTTATCGTAGTGCCCGAAAAATAATATGGGATACCCCTGCCGTCTTTTGTGATTATATCAGCCTCCACCACAGCCTTACCACTTGTAAATGCCTCTGTTATCGCGGCAGTTATGGCGTATCTGTCACTACCAGTGAAAAAATCAAGCGGGTTCATTCGTGAAACCTCATCATAAGAATAACCTGTGATAATCTCCATGTTTTTATTCCATAATATAAACTTGCCAGTGCGATCAAATAGATAGAACATGCCAGGCAATGTATTAATTATTGATTCCGAAAATCTCTTCTCCTTTAATATGAGGCTCTCCAAAGCCTTTCTTTGGGTTATATCATGATGAACTGTGACCCACACCCTGCCATATTCCTTATGCTCGAATGTTGATACCGTAGCTTGGCAGCAAAAAGTAGTACCATCCTTTTTTATATTTAATACCTCACCCTTCCAACTGCCGGTTTCATTTAACGTTGTCATGATTTGTTTTGCTACATCCTCAGGGGACAAGTCAGTTTGGGCATTCAGTATAGACACGTGTTGACCTACAAGTTCATCTTTATTGTACCCGAACATATTGTTGAATTTAGGATTAACATAAACAATGCTTCCGTCTGAAACTTTTATCAGGACTATGCCTTCCTCCATATTCGCTATTATCTCACTCTGCAGATGAAGCTCGTTATCTAACATCTTTTGCTGGGTAATATCCCTTGCAGCAGCGTAAATGCTGCCGTCCTCGAAGACAGGGCCAGCTAACCATGATAATGTCCTATAAGAACCGTCCTTGCATATATACCGGTTTTCAAACCCAACTGTTTTTAATCCCTTGATTTGTTTCTCTATCTCTACAATAGTAGCTTCTCTGTCATCGGGGTGGATAAACTCCATTATAGGTTTAGAGTAAATCTCCCGTGTTGTATATCCAAGCGCTCTCTCAAACATTGGATTGACCTGCTTGAAGTACCCATCGGTAGAGGCAATGCATATCAAGTCCAGCGTTTCGTTGAAAAATCTGTCCCTTTCCTTCAATAGTATTTTTTGCTGGGTAATATCATAGGAGAAACCGCAGATACCAATAATATTATCTCTGTCGTCCTTCAATGGAAACTTTAGGGTTAAATAATATCGGGCTGTCGTCTCGTGCATATTTTTAGGATGCCCTGCCTCCTCAAACTCCATATGCCCGCCAGTATCCATAATACATCTATCGCCTTCGCGTGCTTTTTCAGCCATAGGGGTATCAAAAAAGTCGTAGTCTGTATATTTCCGTTTTGATAAATCTGCCCTTGTAATTTTGAACAACTCTTCTGTCTTCTTATTGATGAAGGTATAATTACTTGCAGTATCTTTAATATACACGTATGCGTTGATCCCATCCAAATATGAGGAAAATATTCTCTCTGATTTGTCCAATGCTTTTTTCTTTGACAGCCCCATCTCGCCTATGAGATTTGCCAGGCGCAGCAGGAAGTCCATCATCGTTTTTACATAATCTTCTGTAAATATCGGGATTTTAGATAAGGCATCGGGATATTCTGTAAAGCCACACCCCTCAGACTGCCTGATGAACAATTGCTCATCAGGTGGTTCAAAAAAGAACTGTCCTGTACAAAGGCTGCCTATGTGTACCCCCGCTATAACTATGGGTACTGTAACGTACACAAGTCCGTTCTTACACCTGTGGACGCTGTATCGCTGTCCTGCCTCTATTTTACCATTGCTGCATCTTATCGCTGTTATAGGGTTTACACGATGAAACTCAGTACAGAGCGGCTGCCACCCGCTAGCTGTGAATATATTGCCCTCCAGATCAAGAACTGCCGTAACCGCTCCTGTAAGTTTGGTGAAACTCCCGAACAGTTCCTGCAACTCTTTAATATTGAAAATATCTGATAGTTTATATGTCATTGTCTCAACTGTGTTATCTATTCCTTTCATCTTTTAACAGCCTCTTCATGAATTGTCATAGATACTCTTAAATAAACCCGCACAGTTCTTAAACGCATCCAGCACTTTAGGGTCAAAATGATTTGGCATTGTCCTTCCATCGCCATTAGTCAATATATCATAGGTTTTCTCATGTCCGAATGACGGTTTATAGGGTCTGCTTGTCATTAGGGCGTCGTACTGGTCGCAGATATTCACTATTCTCGCCTCTAAGAGAATCTCTTCACCTTTTAAACCGAGAGGATAACCGCTGCCATCCCACCTTTCATGGTGGCTCAATGCTACTGCTGCGGCCAACTGTATCTGCTCATTATTTGATCCTTTTAATATGTCAGAACCCATATGGGTATGGTGTTTAATGAGATTAAACTCCTCATTCGTTAGTCTCTCTGTCTTTAGTAAAATACTTTCTGATACACCTATCTTTCCAACATCGTGCAATGGGCTGACAAACGCTATCTTATCGACAAAACCCCTGGGCAAATCTAATTCCTCGGCAAGCACTACGGAATACTGCTTTACCCTTAAGATATGTGTGCCGGTTTCCTGATCCTTATATTCAGATGCCTTTATCAGACGAAACATCATCTCGTTGCTTAGTTCTGTTATCTTACCAAACGCATCTCTTAGTTCTTTTGTCTTTGCCAGGACATCCTGCTCCAACTGCCTTTTATAACTTTTCTCTATCTTCAGTAAATTACTAAAACGCATCCCCCGCTCTACTGATAAGATGAAATCATCAGGGTTGAACGGCTTTAGCAGAAAATCAAATGCCCCTCTTCTGATTGCGTCTATGGCTGCTGGTAAATCCGCATATGCCGTCATCAATATTACAGGCTCCTCCATCCCTCTTCTTCTCATCTCGGCTATTATCTCTAAACCGGTGATATTGGGCATCCTTATATCGGTTATTGTCAGGTCATATCCCCCGGCAGTAATTCTTTCTACCGCGTTTTTACTTTCCTGCTCAGTCTCTACGTCATAACCTTCCGCCCTTAAAATCATCATGGATGATTTCAGCAGCGATTTATCATCATCTATTATAAGTATCTTTCCCTTAGTGTTCACTTGCTTAGTACCTCCCTAATCACTGACAGCAGCTTTACAACGTCAATTGGCTTTGTTATATAGTTAAAGTTCTCATCTTTTATCTGCTTATTCTCTAGATAAACGTCTGTATAGCCGCTTACAAAGATAACCTTTGCGTCTTTGTTTATTGCTATTATTTTATCATATGCCGCTTTCCCATTCATCTTTGGCATTATAATATCCATTATTATTAAATCCACAGTGTTTTCAGCGTACAGTTTTACTACCTCTTCTCCATCCCCGGCGGTTATCACGTCGTAGCCAGCCCGTGTTAATACGCGCGTGGTAACCTTTCTCAAAGATTCATCATCTTCTGCGATAAGAATACGCCCCTTGCCATGTTGCACATCACAGATTGTCACTGCATTTTCGTTTGTTATAAAATTATCAGTCAGAGGCAGATAAATCAAAAAAGTTGTCCCCTTGTTTAATTCACTCTTTACCTCTATATATCCTTTATGCTGCTTTACAACCCCATAGACAGTAGATAACCCAAGCCCTGTCCCTTTTCCTACTTCTTTTGTCGTGAAAAATGGATCGAATATCTTTATCATTGTCTCATTAGCCATGCCCATACCGGTGTCTGAAATACTTAACAGGACATAATCCTGCGTATGCTCCACGCTTGCAAATTTCATAAATCTTTCGTTAGATTTAACCTTCTGTACAGTAATCCCTAATTTCCCGCCATCAACCATTGCGTCCCTTGCGTTAGCGGCTAAGTTCATTAACATCATCTCTATCTGATTTACATCGGCATATATATGCAGCTCACTGTCGGGCATACTTAGCTCTAATTCAATGTCATCCCCGATAAGATTAATCAAGAGGACTTTCATTCCATTTATAATGTGGACAAGATTTACTGTGTTAAACTCAAAGGCATGTTTTCTGCTGAATACCAGCAGGTTTTTTGTTAGATTGGACGCCCTTTCTGCTGAGGCCTGAATCTCGTCTACGAAGTCATGCAGTTCCTCACTAGTTATGTCGTTTATTTTTCTTTTAATCAAATACACATAGTTTATAACCGAGGAGATTATATTGTTAAAGTCATGTGCTATCCCACCGGCAAGCTGTCCTATTGATTCCATCTTCTGGGCGTGGCGGAGTTCTTGCTCAATCAACCTTTTTTCAGATACATCTATCACTCCCGCTATCGCCCCCTCATATACCCCTGAATCGTTAAATATAGGGGACAAATCCACCATCGTGTAGAGTTTGGCGCCGTCTTTTTTAATAAACTTAAGGTCTCTTTGCTCCATTTTCCCAGCCCTTAAGGTCTCTTTGATCTCTTGTATTAGAAGGGCATCAGATTCGTCCACAAATTCTTGTGGCTTATGTCCGATTAATTCCCCGGCAGTGTAACCAAGCATCTCAGCCATCGCTGGGTTTACATATATACTATAATCATCTTTATCAAAAACACATATGCCTGCATGGTGAAGTTCAACCAATTGGCGGTATCTCTTTTCACTTTTTAACAGTTTACGTTGCGCCGCTATTGCCTTTGTTATGTCACGAAAACTCCATACCCTTCCAAGGATATCATCGTCCATTATTTGAGACTGGGAGTATCGTTCAAAAATCTTCCCGTCCTTAAATTCTATAGTATCAAAGCTCGACTCTGAAGGTTTGTCGTAGAGTTCATTCACCTTCATGATAAATGCCTCCGGTTCACTTAGCTGACCAAGCACGTAAGATAAAATTTTAGCGTCATCTTTGGTGGACAATAAGGAATCTGGTATTTGCCACATATCTACAAATTTCTGGTTATAGTAAGTTACATTACCTTTTCTGTCCACAACAAGTATCCCATCGGCAGTTGATTCAAGGGCGGAGATAAGAAGCGATTTTGTTTCCTTATGACGCTTCTGCTCTGCCCTCCTGCACTGCTCTAACAACTGTTTAAGCTCTGCTATCTCATCTTTGGTCTTATCTTCCATGTCGTTTCGTACACTCCAGTTTATCTTCTTACCGTCAGCTCTATTATAAACTCAGCCCCGCCATCGATGTTTCTCACAGTAAGGCTGCCGCCCATGTTAGCCTCAATTATGGTTTTGGACATATAAAGTCCAATCCCTGTGCCTTCTTCCCCTTTTGTTGTGTAGTAAGGCTCAAAGATTTTCTCTATAACATCAGTTGGGATGCCGCCGCCGTTATCTCTTAGCGTAACTATTATCTTATCTTTTGCCTCATCATTGGCAATATTTATTTCTATCAGCCCATGTATTTCAGTTTCCTTCTTAGCAGTAATAGCATCCTTTGCGTTATTTAGAATATTGAGTATCACATGTTTAAATTCGTTTGGATATCCCGCTGTAGTTAGTAATGTGCCTGGCTCAGTTCTTATAGAAATATCTACATCGCTTTTCTTGAACATCTGCTCGAACATTGCAGTCAGCTCTTTCACGGCAGCGCTTACATCAAACCTGACTTTCTCCTTTGATGTTTTGAAAAAATTCTTAAAGTCATCTATTGTCTTTGACATAAAAAATACTTGATTCATTGTCGCATCGACAGTATCTTTTATATATTCATTGTTGAGTTCTCCATATTCATAAGCCTCTTTTATGTCCTGCACTGACATACCTATAGCATTCAGAGGCTGCCTCCATTGATGCCCTATTAGTGCCAGCATCTCACCCATCGCTGCCATCTTTGACTGCTGTATCAATAGCTGCTCTTGCTGCTGCCTTTTATGGGTTTCTTCTTCTACCATCGCCTCAAGTCTGGTATTTAATTCCTTTAGTTTGATTTCCATTCTCTTACGTTCGAGGGCTAAGGCGTAAATCGAGGCAAGGCGTGTTATAACATTCAAATCCTCATCTGTATAATCCCTTTCCGCGTTTGCTAAGGAAATCTGTCCTATGGGTTTATCTCCTATCATGGCGGGTACGGAGAGAAACCTTATTAATCGGACATGCCCCTCTGGGAACACTCCCTTATAAGACGGATGCCCCAGGGGATTATTTGTGTAAAATCCCTGTTTTGTATTTAACGAATGTCCCCACAATGCGTTATAACCATTTTCACCTTTTGGGAAGGTCAACCTGAAATATCTCGGATCTACCCTGCATATCTGCTGGCCTGCCATATCACTGAAAGCATGATTTATCAGCTCTTCAGTGTTGGAGTCAACCTCAGACACATAGCCAAATAAACTCTCTGTAAGGCTCATTGTCTGTTTATGAACTATACATGAAATATCGTGAATGGTTTTATCAGGAGACAGCAGCGCCTCAGAAACCTCTGCAACAGCCTTCTGATAATTAAGCTCCCTTTGAATCAGATACTGGGCGGTTTTAATATCTGTGATGTCATGAAATATCTCGAATTTATACATAGATTCGTCAACATTTCTTAATGGGGTGTCATACAGAGAGTATGTCCTGTTGTTTTTTGAGGAGCGCCATTCCCATTTAACGCTCTTGCCTGAGAATACCTCGTCATTTTTGCACCAGGCGCACTGTTCATTTTTGTCGTGGAAATACTCGTAGCATTTACGTCCGTTTACCTCTCCAAATTCACTGACTAAAGCCTTGTTGATGAAATCAATCTCATGGTCTTTGGTTACAATATATACGCCGTCTTCCATTGTATCCATAATAGATTTGAGTTTATCGCGCTCTATGCGCAGGGCATCTTCCATTCTTTTACGCTGCGTGATATCCTGGACTGAGCCAATCAGCCGGACGATTTTACCATCTTTACGTTCAGCCTTAGACTGTATGCTTACCCATATGTGATTGCCCTTAGCTGTAATAAACGGTAGTTCTATGTTCATGTCCCTGCCTGTATTCATGCAATCCTGTATGTTGTCAATTAAACTCAGACGAACCTCTGCGGGATAAAAATTTATAGCGGTTTCGAAATCAGGTGGTTGTGTAACATCGAGTTCATGAATATTGTATACCTCTTTGCTCCATATTAAATCCATCGTCTCCATGTCCAGCGACCAGCCGCCAATCTTTGCTATGTGCCCGGTGATATCTAAGAGCGTGACCACTCTAATCAATTCTTTTTCGGTTTTTTCACGTTCGGTAATGTCATGAATTGAACCCCTGAGTTTCACTACCTTACCGGCAGCGTCTAAAACAGGCTCACAGATAGTGTTTATAACTCTTTCAGTTTTATCAGGACGAATAATGCGTAACTCTAAGGTATAGGGTTTTCCAAGTTCAACCGCCTCTCTTAGCGCGTTATCAAAGTGTGGGTAATCTGCCGGATGGATATATTTAATGTAGCTGTGTGGCGGGCCTTGTTTGGGGTCCAACCCCCAGATATTGAACATTTCTAATGACCATTGACGCTGATGAGTTACCGGGTCATATGTCCATGTGCCGAAGTGTGCCTTGCTTTGTGCCTCCATTACGTCAATCTGGCTTGCTTTAAGATATTCAGACAACTGTTTTTCATGTGTTATGTCTTTAACTATGTTGAGATAAAACAACGGTTTCCCTGTGTCTTGTAAAAAAGAAACAGTTGTCAGGCTTACCCATACTACTTTAGCGTCCTTGTGAATATACCGTTTTTCCATGTTAAAAACCGATATATCACCGTTGTGTAGTTGTCTAAGCCCATCGAGTTGTTGTTGAATATCATCTGGATGGGTAAGGGCATGAAATGTATAGTCAACAATCTCGTTATGAGAGTACCCGATAATGCTGCAGTACGCCTTATTAACCTGAACAAATCTGCCAGTATTTACCTCAGTAATCGCAATCCCAACTGGTGTCTCATTAAAGATAACTCTAAATCTCTGCTCACTTTCCGATAGTCTTTCCTCTATTTGTTTTCTCTCAAGCGCTACTGCGTATATGGACGCTAATCGTTCAATTATAGAGAAATCCCTCTCCGTATAAGCCCTTCGGGAATTTGCCAGGGCTATCTGCCCTATTACCTTGCTGCCTGATTTTACAGGGACCGACAAGAAGTTCTTTATCTCGAGATGTCCGGCTGGAGTACAACCCTTATATGACTGATGTCCCTTTGGTGTGTTGGTGAAAAAGCCCTCTCCGGTATTTAATGAATGTCCCCACAGGGCATTGTATCCAGTTGGTCCTTTGGGAAATTTGGTGGTTTGTTGTTCCTTTGCAATTTTACATTGTCTGTCCATCATATCCGTAAGATTGATTGCAACATTATCATTATTTTCATCTATCAATGATGCGTAACCATGCTCGCTGTCAGTCAATATCAGCGATTCATCGTGTACTAGTTTTGAAATATAGTATTTGTCATACTTTGGGTTTAACAGGGCCTCTGTTACCTTAGCAATCGAGGATTGCAGCACAAGGTCCTGTTTCATTATATCCTGCATCTTCACTTGTTCAGTAACGTCAACCGCAGTACAATAGGAAATACCTTCTTCAGTAACAGGCAATACCATCCACGAGAGAAGTTTATATGTGCCGTCCTTACATAAAAATCTGTTTTTAAAATTATATAGCGGTATTCCCTGCAGCGCTGTTTCCACCGCATCAAGCGAGACAAGTCTGTCGTCTGGATGGATAAACTCCTTGTATGGCTTTGACTTAAGCTCATCGAGCGTAAAGCCAAGCGTCTTCTCGAACGATTGACTGAGTACTTTGAAATACCCGTCAATCTCGGTTATACATAACATATCTATTGAAAGTGCAAAGAATCGTTCAAGGTCTTCCCTCGCCTTTTTACGCTGGGTAATGTCTGTGTATACAGATACCCACACTTTACCGTACTCAGTATGCTCAAAGGTCGAAACAGTCACGAAACACCAAAAATGCTCCCCTGTCTTTTTTTGACTGCGCACTTCACCTTGCCATAATTTATATTTATCTAACGATTCTGTAATCTCTTTTACTGCGGGTGATGTTTCAGTGGGGGCATTAACCACAGAGATATTCTGGCCGATTAACTCACCGGGATTATACCCAAACATCTCTTCAAATTTCGAGTTGCAGTACATAATAGTTCCAGACCGTATAAGGTTGACACCCTCAGCCATATTAGACATTATTTCACTTTGAAGTCTTAACTGTGCAGTCAACTTCTGATGCTCGGTGATGTCATGGAAACTCCATACTCTGCCAGTTATATTATCGCCTTCAACCTGCGGGAAAGAATATCTTTGTATACACCTGCCATCTTTAAAGTCTATGATATCAAAACTCTCATCTTTTGGTTTGTCGTACAACTCATTTACCTTCCGAATGAACCCATCAGGGTCTTTCAACTGCGATAAAACATGAGACAATAAGGCATTATCATCTTTGGTTGAGAGAAGATTCTCAGGAAGATTCCATATTTGTGCAAATGCTCTGTTATAAATTTTCACTTTACGATCTGCCCCGATTACCAACAGCCCATCTGCCGTAGAGTTGATGGTCGAATGCACTAATGACAGCGAATTTCTTAATGCTTCCTCTGCTTCTTTACGAATCTTGATTTCTTTTTCCAGGGCCTCGTTTGCCTTATTTAATTGATTCGTCCGCTTGTCAAGCAGCAGAAATATGTTTACCTTGCTTTTTAGAACCTCATCGTCTATAGGTTTTACCAGATAATCTACAGCGCCGCTTTCATATGCTTTGTACATAGATTTTTTCTCTTTGTATGTAGCAGTTACAAAAATTATTGGAATCATCTTTGTCTTGCTGTTACTTCTGATTAGACTTGCCGTCTCATAACCGTCCATCTCAGGCATCTGTACATCCATTATCACTAATGAAAACTCATTACGCAGAAGGTTCCACAGCGCGTCCTTACCGCTTAGGGCCTTTACTATATTAACTCCTGGCTGGGCAAGGAGAGTTTCCAAGACCAGGAGGTTTTCTTCTCTATCGTCAACGATTAAGATGTTTTGCATTTTGACCTCAGTAAAAGTTCCATGACCTTATTGGTTATCTCATTTATGTCTAAAATGTAATCCACCTCAACTTCTGCTATTGCTGCCAACGGCATTTCAGAATACTGCGCAGTTCGGGGATTTTCAACTATTGTCGTGCCCCCGCGTTCCTTTATCCGCCTTAACCCCAGGCTTCCATCCTTGTTTGCCCCTGTTAATATTATACCAATAATGTGTTCGCGAAATACATCTGCAGCGCTTTCAAATAACACGTCTATCGATGGACGCGAGTAATTCACAGGCTCATCCACAGATAGTGAGAACGTCCTGTCGTCTTCTATTAAAAGATGATAATCAGGCGGCGCTATGAATAAGCACCCCTTTTGGATTTGTTCTTTGTCTTCGGCATATTTGACAGTTAAACGAATCTCCCTGTTAAGAAGAGTTATCAAATCATCCTTTGTATTGCGATGCAGGTGTAAAACCGCCGCAATGGGTACTGAAAAATCAGCCGGTAAATGGGCACATAGTGTTTTAACAGCATCCAAACCACCGGCAGATGTCCCTATCACAATTGCCTCGTACTTCATGATTGTCCTGGGAGACTACCAACGCTGTTAAGCAGATAGTCCAGCTCTTCCATTTTTGCCTTCACGTCCCTTATTAACTCCCCTCCCTTTGTAACAAACTCAGGGGTAGCAACGGGATGAGCGCTGGGCTTTGAATATGATACCGGCGCTGAATTTCTTCTGTATATCTTTTCATCTCTCAGCATCTCATCATAATTGTCTGAATATGTTGAAAGCCTGATGGTTTCTTTTGAGCCAAGGCAAAGATACCCGCCTTCTTCCAGCGATTGGGTGAATAATCCAAATACCTTATTCTGCAGCTCCCTGTTGAAATATATCAGCACATTTCTACACAAGATAATGTTCATCTCACCGAATACCCCGTCTGCCGCCAGATTATGAATTGAAAATACCATGTTTTGCCTCAGCGATGGGTCAATGGCTGCTGAGTCTGCTTCCGCTTTGAAGTAATCGCTGAATGATTGTATCCCTCCGGCTTGAATATAGTTGGCGGCATATTTCTTTATCGACTTTATGTTGTAAATACCCTCTTTTGCAGTAGTCAGGGATTTATTGCAGTAGTCGGTTGCGTAAATCATTGACTTCTCATAGAGTTTCTCTTCTCTTAGGAGTATAGCAAGGGAATAGACCTCCTCCCCTGTCGAGCAGCCAGCAACCCATATTTTTATAAACGGCAGGCGTTGTAACACTGGAAAAACAGTCTTTCTAAGGGCCTGAAAAAACCCAGGGTCCCTGAACATCTCTGTCGTGCTTATCGAAAAATCTCCAAGCAGGTCTGTAAAAAACGACTTGTCATATATCAGCCTTTCAATAACCTCGGTTATCTTTTTAATCCCTGAGACGGACATTCTGTGCCTTATCCTTCTTTTTATTGAAGCCCTTGCGTAACTTCTGAAGTCGTAACCATATTTTGCGTTCACTGCCTCAAGGAGCAGCATAACCTCCAGATTCTCATTGTCATTGTCATCGTAGTAATCCATATCTCCAATCCTACTGGTACAGCCAAATCCTGAGAAGGGACAGCAGTCTGTCCTTATCTATTGGTTTGGCAAGATAATCGTTTGCCCCTGCCTCTATACACCTTATCCTGTCTTCTTTCATCGCCTTTGCTGTAAGCGCTATTATTGGTACATCACGGTAACGCCGCATCTTTCTTGCCTCTTTTATGGCCTCGTATCCATCCATCTCCGGCATCATTATATCCATCAATACAAGGTCTATTGTGTCGTTCCCCTTTAGTGTATCGATACACTCTACACCTGTACCTGCTACGAGGATATTAATCCCTCTTTCCTCAAGTATGCTTGTCAGGGCAAACACGTTTCTTGAATCATCATCAGTTATCAGTATGTTCTTTCCCCTAAATATGTGTTCTTTGTCTCGCAGCCTCATCAGTGTTGTTTGTTTTTCCTTTGGAAGTTCCGCTTCTGGCAGATGTAAAAACAGCACTATCTCTTCAAGCAGCCTGTCCGGGGATTTTACTGCTTTAATCACTATCCTCTGTGCATACAGACTGAGTTTCATCTCATCTACAGCGTTTAAGCGTGTGCTGTTATATATTATTACAGGTATGTTGTTTAACGGTTCTGTGTTTTTAATTTTATCCAGAAAAGAGAAACTTACCTGCTCACTCCCTGATATGTTCATTACTATGCAATCGCAGCGATTTAACTCTATGTCAGTTTGTGCCTTCTTTGCCGGGACATAATCAACTCCCACAGATGTGTTTTTCAATAGTTCTCTGAGTGTTGCCTCCTGCCGGGTATCCAGATTAACTGCCATGATTTGTTTATTCTTCCCGGTAAATATCGTTTCAATTTTTAAGAAGGCCTCTTCTATTTTTTCCATATTAACTGGTTTCGTTAAATAGCCAATGCTGCCAGATTTCAGAACGTCTATATTTTTCTCCGACGCCGATATTATCTGTACAGGGATACTGCGCGTCTCAGATGATTCCTTTAACCGCTCAATTACCGTCCAGCCGTCCATATCAGGTAAGCCCATATCTAAGATTATTGCGTCAGGTTTATATATATGCGCGGCCTCCAGGCCATCTGTGCCATTTTGAACTGCTATGGACTTATAACCTCTTTCTCTGCTTATATCCAGCAATATCTTTGCAAATGCCGTGTCATCTTCAATTATCAAAATAGACTTCTCACCAGCCGTCAAGTTCTCTCTATCGTCCTCGATATATCTAACTTTAATTTCGGGCACTTCGGGTTTGGCAGGAGACGCCAGGTCATCCGGTCTTTGACTTAATTGGTGGATGTCTTGAGATATGGAAGCGTCCTTCAGGTCAGGGATAAACATGGTAAAGGTACTTCCCGCTCCATAATCACTGTTAACCACTATCTCACCTTGCAGTAGTTTAATAAGCTCTTTGGATATTGTAAGTCCCAGTCCCGTGCCTCCATACTTTCTACTCGTTGTGCCATCCGCTTGTTTAAACGCCTCGAAAATGATCCCTAACTTGTCCTGGGGTATTCCAATACCTGTGTCTGATATGGAGATAGACAAAAGACCGTCGGGATGCGGCTTGACAGGCTTGTCTATTGTTACAGTTATAGCGCCTTTTTCAGTGAATTTAATAGCGTTTGACAACAGGTTTCTGATTATTTGATCAATCTTCTGAGTATCGGTATGGATTTGCTTCGGTGCGCCCTCCGATATAGTTACTTGCAGTGCAATGTTCTTTTCCTCTGTTAAAGGTAAAAAGTTGCTCTCTATGAATGTCTTTATCCTGGTTGTCTCCATTGCCTCGATGTGCAGCTCCAGCTTGCCAGCCTCAACCTTTGAAAGGTCAAGGATGTCGTTTATGAGACTAAGCAGGTCACGACCGGAGGAGTAAACCGTTGAAGCACACTCAATTTGCTTTGGTGTAAGGTTGCTGTCCTTATTTTCTGAGAGAAATTTAGAAAGCAAGAGGATGCTGTTAAGCGGCGTTCTTAGCTCATGTGACATGTTTGCCAGAAATTCAGATTTATACTTGCTTGTTATTGCGAGTTCCTTTGCCTTTTGCAGGTTTAACTCCTGATTTTTCTCAAGCTCGATATTCTTCTTTTTTATCTCATCCCGCTGCTTTTCCATCAGTTTTGCGTGTTCCTCGAGTTCCTCGTTTGCCTGTCTTAGTTCCTCCTGTTGTTCCTGTAGTTTTACTTCGGACTCTTTTAGAATCCTTGCCTGACTTGCCAGTTGTTCGTTATTCGTCCTTAACTCCTCCTGCTGTACCTGAAGCTCTTCAGCCTGGCTTTGGGTTTCCTCTAAAAGTTCGCGCATTGTCTCACGCGATTGTGCAACGCTGATGGCTATAGCAATCCCTTCCGAAACTGCCTTCATAAACTCTATCTGATGGTCTGTAAATGCGGCAAATGCCCCTATCTCTATCACACCTTTTACCTTATTGTTATATATTAATGGGGTAACCAATATATTTGACGGCACGCGTTCACCCAGCCCTGAAGTTATCTTTATATAATCAGCCGGTACCTCTGTCAGTAGTATTGTCTGCTTCTCAAGTGCTGCCTGCCCCACCACTCCGTCGCCAAAAGAAAATTCGTTTGAGAGATTCTTCCGCTTATTATATGCGTATGTACCTGTCAGACGCAGGGTGTTGTTAGATTCTTGCACAAGGTATATTGCCCCTATGTTTGCCCCTATGTATTCAGAGGTATATGTTATCAGATTTTGAGAAAGTGTAATTACATCCTGCTCTCCCCGCATCACTGCATTTATTTGGGCATATCCATTTTTTTTCCAATTCTCTATCTCGCTCATTGATACATTATTGCGTAAGGTATCAACCATATGTTGAAACGATTTAGATAATCTGCCAATTTCGTCCTTTGCTGAGACATCTATCATTACATTTAAATTGCCTGATGCTATTTCTTTAGTTGCCCCTAACAGTTTTGCTATAGGAACAGTGATGATTCTTGTAACCACAAAAGATAAAACGCCGCTCATAACGATTGACACACACAAAACATAATATAAAACCTTTTCAGACTCATCGTAGGTTTTCTTAGTATTTTCATAGAACGAGGCTGCCTTGTTAGAGGCAAACTCTATGGCCTCATCCAGCATCTTCTCGGTTTCTGTGGCATTTGCATATAGCTTTGAATCTAACAGGCTCAAGGCATCAGTCTTTTTGCCCTGAAACAGCAGGTAGAAATAATCATGGTGAAGCGCAATATCTTTTTCATAATTACTATGTATTTGTTTTATTAGTTTTTTGTCGCCTAAAAACAGGTTTTCTACGGCTGTCAAGTCGTTGATTACCTCGTGTTCAAGGGACGCCACCATGGCTTTAATATCCACAATATCGTCATTATTCGTAAGCATAGATGCCTTTCTAAGTAAGAATCTGATTCTGTAAGTGTTTGCTTCAGTCGATAGCAATTTGCTTTTTACCATGAAAGGGTGTTCGTAGAGCTGCTTCGTTTGCGCAGCAGAATAGTTTAATCTGCTTATCGAATACAATGACAGCAGCAGAAAGACTAACAATATCAGTAAATATCCTATGGTGATACGAGTACCTATTTTCAGATTCTTTATCATTCACTTCTCCTTAATAAACAGTATTAAGCAAGGTTTAAGCAAGGCACAGAGGTTCTTTGCACGACTTAGGATAAGAGGATTTGCAGATATAACGCAAGTACAGCATGATAGGGCGATGTCTTGGCAATAACATAGTCATCACAGCACTGCCCCCTGCGTTACACTATATGACGTGTATCTGTTAACCCTTGATAATTACCACCGCGTTACTTTGCGTAACACCCCTCATATAATATTGTAACATGTGATTTTATTTAAAATCAATCCATGTGTATAGGAATGTGTATAGGAAGCGGGGCAAATTGACTATTCAGTTTTTTGACAATTATTAGAGACAAATGTTACTATGAACAACTTAGATATTGGCGATATTGACATGGAACGACAGCAGAGCAAAACCATAAATCTTCTGATAATCGAAGCCGACGCCGCTGAGGTGGCCGGGATAGAGGGGCTTCTTGCAGAAAAGGCAAGTGTTGATATCAAAGTTAAACATGCAGATAGTTTCTCCTCGGCTTCTGTAATGTTATCACAGGACACGGTTGATATAGTGCTTTTGGACTTGATGCTGCCTGACAGCGAACTTATAAATACATATTCTATCGTTCAATTTTTAATACCAGAAATACCTATTGTCATATTCTCATCAACCGACGATGTTTCTGTGGCGGCTATGGCATTATCTCTGGGTGCACAGGATTATCTGGTCAAGGGGACCTTTGATGGGCACACGCTGCTGCGGTCACTGCTCTATGCCATAGAGCGGAACAGACTGCGTATGGATATGCTTAAAGTACAATATGAACACGGGCATAGGCAGGAGTTTATGTCTTTAGAGCGTCTCACCGGAAGTCCGAAGGCCGCTATTACATCTCAGATGATGGGCAAGTCGTCTCTGCGTCAAAGCAGCAGTGAAACATTTGTCAATTTCGTAAATAAATATTGTGAAATCCTCGATGCCGCAGTAGATCAGAGAATATATAAGACTGAAAATAAGATACAGGACGACTTGCTCTCCCTATCAGAACAGCTTGGCTTTTTAAAGGCCGGCCCAAGGGATGTGGTCGAGATTCACTCTGAGTCGTTAAAGCTGAAACTCAATGCGGTAAACATGGCTAAGGCTCAACTGTATCTGGAAGAGGGACGCTTTATAATCTTAGAACTGATGGGAGATTTAGTAACATACTATCAAAATTATTTCATTGTATTCAGAAAAAATTGATTTAGAATAAACATTCTGGAGGTAAGGTATGACTAATTATTTATTAAAACTCTACATAACCGGCAAGACGCCCAAGTCAGAACGGGTAATTGCCAATTTGCAAAACATATGCAAACAGGAACTTCAGGACCAATATGAGATGGTTGTCATAGACATCCTTGAGAGGCCGCAGTTGGCCGAGGACGAAAAAATCCTTGCCACTCCGACATTGATAAAAGTGTTGCCGTTACCTATCAGACGTGTAATTGGCGACCTGTCTGATACGGAGAAAGTCCTGTTGGGACTTGATCTTCAGCCATGCCTGAGAAAGAACGGGTAAGAAGGCTAAGGAGGAGAAAAAAATGAATTTTATAAATAACGATACAGATTTGGAAAAACAACCGACCCATATCCCTGGATTTGACTGGATAGCAAGGGGGGGATTTCCTAAATATCGTTCAACGCTTATTTCCGGCACGGCAGGGAGCTCTAAGACCGTTTTTGCCACTCAGTTTTTGGTTGAGGGCGTAAGGAAAAACAAGGAAAAAGGACTGTTTGTCACATTTGAGGAATCCCCAGAGGAAATTAAAAAGAACATGATCAGCTTCGGCTGGGATATAAAACAGTATGAGGCAGACGGCATGTGGGTATTTCTGGATGCCTCGCCGCAGCCTGAGATAGAAGTGGTCGAAGCCGGTGCTTATGACATGGGCGGCCTTCTGACACGCATAGAATATGCAATCAAAAAAGTTGGGGCATCGAGGGTTTCTCTTGATTCGCTTGGCGCCTTTTTCAGCCAGTTTTCAGACAGGACAACGGTCAGAAGGGAGATATTCCGCATAACCCATGCCCTTAGAAAGATGAATGTTACCAGTATCATAACGGCAGAGCGCATTGACGAGCACGGTATGATTGCAAGATTTGGAGTTGAGGAGTTTGTAGCCGACAATGTGGTAGTGTTAAGAAACTCACTCGAGGACGAAAGGAGGCGCCGCACTATCGAGATATTGAAGTTTCGCGGTACTGACCATTATAAAGGCGAGTTTCCTTTTACGATTATCCCTGGGGAGGGGATAATCATCATCCCGCTCTCTGCCATAGAGCTTAAGCAGAAGTCCTCGGTTGTAAGAATTACATCCGGCTGCCCTGAGCTTGACAATATGTGTGCCGGTGGATTCTACAGGGATTCAATAATCCTTGTCTCAGGTGCAACAGGAAACGGCAAGACCCTTATGGTAACACATTTCATCGCCGGAGGCGCCAACAATAGCGAGAAATGCCTGATATTTGCCTTCGAGGAAAGCAGAGAGCAGCTATTCAGAAACGCCATAGGCTGGGGGGTTGATTACGAGCAGATGGAAAAAGAGGGAAAGCTGATGGTAGTCTGCGAATATCCTGAGACCGCCTCTCTTGAAGACCATCTTATTAAGATGAAAAAGACTATAGAAAGCTATAAACCAAACAGGATAGCGGTTGACAGTCTTTCGGCACTGGAAAGGGTATCAACCATAAGGAGTTTTAGGGAGTTTGTAATAAGCATAACATCGTTTATCAAACATCAGGAAATCGCCGGATTTTTTACATCAACAACGCCCACACTTTTAGGCGGCACGTCCATTACCGAGACACATATCTCCACAATCACAGACACGATAATACTGCTGCGTTATGTAGAACTCTACGGAGAGACAAGGCGTGGTATTACGGTGCTGAAGATGCGCGGCTCCACGCACGACAAAGAGATTCGTGAGTTCCAGATTGACGGCAATGGAATGCACATAGGAAAACCCTTCAGAAATGTAGTGGGAATCCTCTCAGGCAATCCTGTACAAATCAGCCCGACCGAGGTATACCGAACAGACGAGTTGTTTAAAGACAGATGATGACACAATAATATGCCTAAGGGGAGATTTATTAGGTGCCTGTTTGTCGGGGGAAGCCCTGAGGATGTCCGCTATTTCAGTGAAATCCTCTCTGGAGATCCTCATGTGGATTTTGCTATAGAAAACATAGAAGATTACCCAATGCTGCCTGATTATCTGTCTAACCCTCCTAAGCCAATAGATATGCTCCTGATAGATATTGAGCTTTCCGACCCCTATAGCTGCCAAACTTTGATAAGCATAAAGAAGACGGCAGGGGAGCTCCCAGTGCTGGGCATATCTGAAATGGAAAACCCTGGTGCGGCGCTCATGGCTGCACAGTGCGGGGCGCAGGACTATATTGCCAAAAGCGAGATTACCGGCAAGTCGCTCTCGCGCTCTATTCAATATGCCATAGAGCGCAACCGCCTGCTCATAGCCCTGAAACAATCCGGTGAGTCGCGCTTCTTTCGGTTGATAGAGAAAAATGCCGACGGCATCCTGATACTGGATATGGAAGGATGGATACGTTTTGCAAATCCTGCTGCCGAGGGCTTATTTGGCAAGGAATCCGGCCAACTGACAGGAGAGTACTTAGGCTTCCCTGTTATAACGGCAGATAAGACTGAAATAGAGCTTATAAGCAAAACCGGTAAAGTTGCTGCGGTGGAAATACGTATTGTGGAGATAGAATGGGAGCAAGAGCCGCATATTTTGGCCTCTCTCAGAGATATTACCGAAAGGAAGCAGATGCTTAATGAAATAACGGAATTAAATAAAAATCTTGAAAGAAGGGTTATAGAAGAGGTCCAGAAATGCCAACTGCAAGAGGACATGCTGATTCAGAAATCCAAGATGGCTGCAATTGGCGAGATGATAGGCTCTATCGCCCACCAGTGGAGGCAGCCCCTTAATGGACTTGCCCTGATTATACAGGATTTACAGGATGCGTATAAGCTCCATCTAATCGACGATCTATATATTGAAGACACAGTCAGCTCCGGCATGAATCTGATAAATTTTATGTCAGATACAATCTCCGATTTCAGCAATTTCTTTAAGCCGACAAAAAGAAAAATTCGAATTGATATGAATATGATAATCAACTCGGTACTAACCATATTAAGTTCAGAGATGAGAAACTTAAAAATTGAACTCAAGCACTCGTGTAAATGTTCCACTTATGAAATCGATTTGGAAGAATGCAAGAAACTCACGGGATGTGATTTTGGATATTTATATATCACAGGCTATCCAAACGAGATAAAGCAGGTGTTATTGAACATCATAATCAACGCTAAAGATGCGATACTTGAGGCAAAATCCAAAGGATTGATAAAAGCGGGAGAAAATGGATTTATCGCCATACATACCATAAGAAACGCAGACGACATAACTATTATTATTAAAGATAACGCCGGAGGCATTCCGCCCGGTATACTTGATAAATTATTCCGCCCGTACTTTACAACCAAAGGCAATACAGGGACGGGGATTGGCCTGTATATGTCAAAAACCATAATAGAATCCAACTTGGGGGGCAAACTCTATGCCGAAAACACAGACAAAGGAGCCGCCTTTACAATAGTGCTGCCCACAGTTGCCTCCCCTATTGAATGAACTGGCTTAACCAAGCTGTGCCACGTTGACTTCATAACGAGGGATGAGTACCTTCATTCAGGTCAGCTGTCAGAGGAGGAGTTGTATCTGTCACAGCAGTTGAGGTTTTGTAAGCAGCGGCAATGTCCAGCCCCTCATGTTTAAAATAATACGAAAACAACATGGCTATAAATAAAATCCCCAAATAATACTGTACCGCCTGCACGAGTATTTGATATGGAAACACTGCTACAGCGCCGATAACCGGTATTATCGCAACGCCTATCGTACTGCCGGCAATCATGATATTAACAAAGAAATTAATTCCCATGCAGAGCAAAAAAAATCCAAAGGCAGACGGGCGTTTAAATATAAATCTGACTGCCTCATTAGCAGCCTGCATAGCTGTCATCCCTTTAAAAATCATTATGCCGGTGCCGTAAAATGTTATGGCAAGCGTCCCCGTAAACAGGAAAAACAATATCACCACGGCGGCCATTATCATAAAATACGACATAAACATGGACAACGGGCGTCCTGCATCTGCCAGAGTATTCAGTATCGACCTTATAGGGAAAACAGATGCCGCCAGGAGTAATAATATAATAATCACTGCTGCTCCCACTATGGAGGTAAACCCAAGAACCGGCCCAAATAATCTCTTGCCCTCGGCGAAAAACCCTTCCATTGAAAACTTAAACCCCGTGTCTCTGATTCCCCTTGCAATCATCCCGCACACCCCTCCATAGACATACATGGCGACAAATGTTGCGATTACAACATAAAATAAGACAATGAGTGCAAGGACAACTGCCAGCGCCAAATACTTAGAGAGCAGCAAGCTGCCGATGTTGTAAACATCAAAATCTTTCAACGATGTAAAGATTCCCGTCCCAAACGCCGCCGCTGCCACTATCAGCGGTATAATTAATACAATAACAAATCCTATTATCAAGGCGTATGAAGCGGCCATTTTCACAAGCGCAAGCAGTATGTTCTTGTTTGTCGTGTCAAACCCCTTGTAGAATATTTCTTTATATGTCATAGTTGAATACCTCCCTAAATGATTTCTATCTCCTCAAGCAGTCCTCGCGGAATATCTTTAATAAATCTCGACGGTCTTATCAGCCCAGCATAAGAAGTATACGCGTAACACAGGTATAGCTCATCGCACGCCCTTGTCAGGGCTACATAAAAGAGGCGGCGTTCCTCCTCTTCGTCCCAGTTCTTAGCAGACTTTATCGACGGGAACTGCCCGTCGTTGAGGCCGATTACAAACACGGTCTTCCACTCCAGCCCCTTTGCCTGATGAATAGATGACAGGACTACGTGTTCGTCCTTGTCACCGTTGACGGCGGCTATCGGCTGCTCTGACCCCTGAATCGCCATCTCACTAAGAAACACATCTGTGGAGTTATACTTAATCGCGTACTCGCTCAACTGTGTGAGGTCTCTGAGCCTGTTGTCAGCGTCAGTGAATGTGAGAAACAGGTATTTTTCATAACTGCCTTTAAGGGCAGTGTCTATTGCCTCAGACGGTGCATCAATTTTACGCAGCTCACTCAGACATTTAACAAAGGCGGCAAACTGTTCAGCGCTCTTTTTCGGTGCAGCCTTCCCTGCGCTTACGACCCTGTCAAGCGGGGGGGCGTCTGGGAGGTCAAGCAGGTATCTCCAAATCTTTTCTGCTGTGGCATTGCCAATGCCGGGGAGCATCTTCAGCAGCCGCTTCCAGCTTATTTCGTCATAGGGGTTTGAGATTATCCTCAGATAGGCAAGTATGTCCTTTATATGCGCCTGTTCGAAGAACTTCATGCCTGAGCGAACGTCATATGGAATCCCCAGACGGGTGAGTTCCATCTGAACCTCCATCGACTGGTAGTGTGAGCGGTAGAGGACGGCAATGCCTGATAAAGCCCCTCCCTCATCGACGGCATCCTTTATCTTTGAGGCGACAAAGAGTGCCTGCTCCCGGACATCCTCAAGTGGAACAAGGGCTGGGGGTTCGCCGCTGCCGCGTACAGAGACAAGGTCTTTGCGAAACTGCCTCTGGTTGGCTGCAATGGCGGAGTTTGCGGTGTTGAGGATTTGCGGGGTGCTTCTGTAGTTAGTGGTGAGCTTGAAGATTCGCGCATCGGGATATGACTGATGAAAGTTCAGGATATTTTCGAAATTAGCCCCTCTGAAAGAAAAAATTGACTGAGCGTCATCACCAACGGCCATGATATTTCTGTGATACGCCGATAGCAGCCCGACGGCCTCAGCCTGGAGCAAGTTAGTGTCCTGATACTCATCAACAAGGACGTGCTGAAACCTTCGGCTATAGTACTCTCTTATGTCTTCATGCTCTTTAAGCAGGACAACGAGATTGTGCAGTATATCGTCAAAATCTACTAGATTGAGCTGTCTTTTCTTTTTTTCATAGAGTGCAATCACCTCTAATATTAACGCTGCATTTGTCTCAAGCGCCGGGAATCGCTCTGCGATAACTGTTGCAGCAGTTTTTGAGGTGTTTCTGGTGTAGGAGTGCAAATCTGTCAGTACAGACGCCTTTGGCAGGAGCTGTGCGTCCTTGTGTGCGGCGGCAACAGCAGTACGGCAGGTGTCAAAGAGGTCTTTTGTGTCTGTTCTGTCGAGGATAGAAAACCCGTCCTTGTAGCCAAGCGCACTGGCATGATGTTTGAGGATGAGATTTCCGATGTGATGGAAAGTGCCTCCCCAAAGCGCTGTCACATCGCCGCCAATAAGAGAGGCAGCACGCCTCATCATCTCTTTTGACGCCTTATTAGTAAACGTCAGGAGGAGGATATTCGATGGATTTACGCCGTTTTCTACAAGCCATGCAACACGGTATGTCAATGTGCGTGTCTTACCTGTGCCAGCCCCGGCAAGGACAAGCATCGGCCCACCGGGGCATGTGACGGCCTCAAGCTGCTCGCGGTTGAGTTCCTCGTCAAACCTCGTCACCCGTACAGAGGGGGCCTTATTCAGTACGTACTTTTTCATCTGATATAATACCATGATTTACACTGAGACAGTTTAAAATAATTAAATACCTGCCCCGGTCAGGGGGGCAGGTTGGATGTTGCCTGAACTTGACTTATTTTCGGGATTATATATAGAATTACTTATTAAGTTGATTTATGGGGGGAGGGAACGATGGACAATATAAGTCTCAAAAATAAACTTATCATACTGCTTATTTTACCATTAGCTGGATTCCTGTATTTTTCTCTGACAGGTGTGTCTGACAGATACACAATGCTAAAGGAGATGAAATCCCTGCATTCACTTTCGACCCTTGCCGTAAAAATAAGCTCGTTTGTACATGAAACACAAAAAGAGCGCGGCATGACAGCGGGTTTCATTGGCAGTGCGGGGAAGAAGTTCTCATCTGAACTCACCGCCCAAAGGGCAAAAACAGATGAAAAGATAAAGGAGCTAAACGACTTCCTTCAGGGCTTCAAATCATCGGCATATGGCAGCAGCTTTCAGGAAAAGCTCAGCGGTGCGCTGAAAAACCTGGATTCGCTGAAAAGCAAAAGGGACGCGGCAAGTTCCTTAACTATCCCTGTGGCCGAGGCAATCGGCTATTACTCGGCGGTGATTTCTGATTTTTTAGGCATGGTATCAAGTATTGCCGGCCTGAGTACAAATGCAGAGGTAGTGAAATTGGCATCTGCATATGTTAATTTCCTGTATGGGAAGGAACAGGCAGGGGTTGAGAGGGCAACCCTGAGCAATACCTTTGCGGCAGACCGCTTTGCCCCCGGCTTGTTTGTAAAATTTGTATCACTTGTAGCTGCCCAGGATACTTACAACAAGATGTTTTTCTCCTTTGCTGCCGACTCACAAAAAGAATTTTATAAAAGTAAGATGACAGGCAAAACAATAGACGAGATAGAGAGAATGAGAAAGACAGCCATAGAAAAGGCCGCAGAAGGCGCCTTCGGCATAGACCCCGCATACTGGTTTAACACAATAACAGACAAGATAAATCTGCTGAAGGAGGTAGAGGACAGTCTCTCAGGTGATCTGGAGGCAAAGACCAGCGCCCTTACAAACACTGCCCGCAGCTATTTGTTGTTCTATCTGATTTTGTCTATAATTCTCATAGCGTTGGCCCTGCTTATTACATATATAACGACCACAGGGATACTCCGCCAACTAGGTGCAGAGCCTTCAGTGGTAGTCGATATAGCACAAAAAATAGCAACCGGAGACCTAACAGTAAGTTTTAAAGGTGATAAGTTGACCGGTCTCTATGCCGCGATGAAACACATGGTAGAAAACCTCCAGGGCATCGTATCCAACGTAAAGACCGTCTCAGACTCGGTAACAAACGGCAGCAATGAATTAATGGAAAGCTCCAGACAAATCGCAGAGGGGGCAACTGAGCAGGCCTCTGCCGTTGAGGAGACCTCTGCATCTGTAGAAGAGATGAGTTCAATAATAAGACAAACAGCCGATAACTCTAAAGACACGGAGAGGACAGCAGCCGCAGTAGCAGCCGAGGCAAAGGAAAGCGGCAGGGCGATGGAGGAGGCCGTCAGCGTTATGAATAAAATCGCTGGCAAGATATCAATAATAGATGAGATATCACGCCAGACCAACCTGCTTGCCCTGAACGCGGCTATAGAGGCTGCCCGCGCCGGTGACTATGGAAAGGGATTTGCAGTTGTTGCATCAGAGGTCAGAAAGCTTGCAGAAAAAAGCCAATCAGCCGCGGCAGAAATAATGGAGCTATCGTCATCAAGCGTAAAAATAGCTGGTACAACGGCTGAAATGCTCCGTAAGCTCGTAATCGATATACAAAAAACAGCAAGTTTAGTTGGGGAAATAAGCGCCTCAACCAAAGAACAGGATGTCGGTGCACAACAGATAAACACTGCAATGCAACAGCTTGATAAGGTCATCCAACGAAATGCCTCTTCCACTGAGTCATTACACACGATGTCAGAGAAACTCTCCTCTGAGGCGCAGCAGTTGCAAGATGCCATAACGTTCTTTAAAGTGAACGACAACCTAATTGATTACCACTGATGCCGGTCACATGTCTCAGGCGGCTCTGACATGGCTGCCAGATATGAGTCATAGGCCATTTTTATCCCTTCCTCAAGACCTATTGCCGGTCTCCAGCCAAGCGCTCTGATTCTGGACACATCGAGGAGTTTTCTTGGAGTGCCGTCTGGTTTTGTCCTGTCATAGAGGATTTCACCCTTAAATCCGACTACGTTTTTCACTATTACGGCGATGTCTTTTATTTGCATATCCTCACCCGTGCCTATGTTGAGCAGCTCGCCAAGCGCCTCATGGCTGTAGCGCTCCATCAGGTAGACACATGCCCCGGCCAACTCATCTGAGTACAGAAACTCCCTGTATGGCTCACCGCTTCCCCACAGGGTGACGCCAGAGGCTGTTACCCCAAGTTTTTCCAGTAGTGCGATTGTATCGCTGCCGTCTGCGTCTATGCTGAAGCCAACCGGACACGAGGTGAGGTCTTTTCTTATAGCACCCTGACAGTCTGGTCCGCCTTGTTCCAGCAGCCTTGCAAGGTGAAATTTCCTGATAAGCGCTGGAAGCACATGTGCCGTTTCAAGATTATAGTTGTCGAACGGGCCATAGAGATTCGTAGGCATAACGGTCAAAAAGTTAGTGCCGTACTGTTCGTTATAGTATCTGCAGAGCTTTATGGCTGAGATTTTAGCTATGGCATACGGCTCGTTCGTAGGCTCAAGCGGCCCTGTCAGCAGGTGGTCTTCTTTCATTGGCTGAGGGGCATGACGCGGGTATATGCACGAAGAACCCAGATTTATCAGTTTCTTCACGCCATACTTCCATGCAGAGTTAATGATATTAGCTGCTATCATTAGGTTGTCATATAGGAACTCGGCCTTATACGTGTTATTGGCAACAATGCCGCCTACTTTAGCAGCGGCTAAAAAGACATATTCTGGTCTTTCGGTCTCAAAAAACCTCTCAGTATCAGCCTGCCGTCTGAGGTCGAGGTCAGCGCTTGTCCTCACTGTGACGTTTGTATAGGCTTCACGCGTGAGATGCCTGTGGATTGCCGAGCCGACAAGACCCCTGTGACCGGCAAGGAATATCTTAGAGGTTTTGTTCATCTGCGTACCTCAATATTTGCATTTGTCCAGTTGAGACCTTTACCGGCGAGGATTCTGCTGCCGTGACCTGGAGGGGTCAGCCCAAGGGCAGACATATCTGCGTCAGTCATGATTTTCACTAGTTCTTTAAACGTAACACGCGGCTGCCAGTTGAGTGTACTTGCAGCCTTTGTTATATCGGCAAGCAGGATATTCACCTCTGTGGGGCGAAAATACCCTGGGTCTATTTCTATTATTATGTCTCCCGTTTTTAGCGTAGTGTCAAGTGACGGGATGACTGACCTGACGACGCCTTGTTCGTTTACGCCCGCGCCGCGCCACTCGATTTCAACTCCGGCATAGTCAAATGTATATTCAATAAATTCCCTTACGGTGTGAGTCTCACCTGTGCCGATGACAAAGTCGCCGGGGTTGTCCTGCTGGAGGATGAGCCACTGGCAGTAGATATATTCAGGCGCAAAGCCCCAGTCGCGTTTGGAGTCGAGGTTACCGAGGTAGAGCCTTTTTTGTTTGCCTGAGATTATGGCAGCGGCAGACATGGTTACTTTCCTGGTTACAAATGTCTCTCCGCGCCGTGGGGATTCATGGTTAAATAAGATACCGTTACAGGCAAACATGCCGTAACCTTCTCTGTAGTTTACGGTCATCCAGTAGGCATAGACCTTTGCAGCGGCGTATGGGCTTCTTGGGCAAAATGGCGTGAGTTCGTTTTGAGGCGCAGGGGCAGCCCCAAACATCTCAGATGACGATGCCTGATAGAATTTCGAGGAAATCCCGCTTTTTCTAAGCGCCTCAAGGATGCGCGTTGTCCCCAGACCGGTTACATCACCGGTGTATTCTGGCATGTCAAAACTTACCCTGACGTGGCTTTGAGCGCCGAGGTGATATATCTCATCAGGTTTAACGTCATAAATTATGCTTGTCAGCTGGCTTGCGTCTGAGAGGTCACCGAAGTATAAGAACAGTTTAGCATCGGGATCATGCTTGTCCACAAAGAGGTGGTCGATTCTGCCGGTATTAAAAGTGCTTGCCCTGCGGATTATACCATGTACTTCATAACCCATTGACAAAAGCAGCTCGGCCAGATATGAACCATCCTGCCCTGTAATACCTGTAATTAATGCCCTCTTCAATCCATAACCTCTGCCATTTATAAAAGAGTTATACTATAATTAAGATGCCTCTTGTGTCAACACTATACCCAAGTTTCCAGCAATCCTCGGTGAAGTAAAAAAGCAAGGGAGTAAGAGTAAAAAGAGAGGGAGTAAGAAATATTTTTCGCGCAGATAGAATATATGCAGTCTATATTTTTTTATGATGTATGCTTAGAAATAAGTATGCGAAACATTTATCTTTCGAGGCGCTGTGCAATACAATGAGAAAGCGCATAGGCGATATAGAGGATTATCGTGAAATAGGGAAAGTAGAGCGCATGACGTATGTATGTCTGGATTTGCCATGATGTATTTTCAGGACTCATCGCTTTTGGAATTTCAGCAGCGCCTTGAAGATAGAGCAAGAAGTAATAAATTGAAGACATTGTTTAGTGTAAAGACAATTCCCAAAGACAGTCAGATGAGAGATGTCATAGACAAGTTAGACAGCGAGAAGCTAAAGCCAATATTTAATAGAGAATTTGCGCCGTGGAAAACAACTTGACAGGTTTCTGTTTATGAAGGAGAGTGTCGATTGATGGATCGGAGTATTTTGGTTCGGACAAGTGTCCCAGCTGTTTGACTAGCAAAAGCGGTAAAATCCATTACACACACCAGATATTGCAAGTGTGATAATGCACCATGACATGAGGCAAGTAATTCCCTTGGCACCGG
>LNQR01000025.1 GCA_001541255.1 Candidatus Magnetominusculus xianensis | reverse complement strand
AGGCCGGAGAGCGTATACCTGAAGGGGACTTTCACCCCTCTGACTATGCACACTCACAGGCGCACGATTCCCGCTTTCGCGGGAATGACAGACATAAAAATACATAGTGCGTTTGCCCTGGCCTGATAATGAAATATATTTGACATTAACATGGTAAATATTGTATAGTGTAGCAAGAGATACGCGAAGGGGAACAAGATGATGACTATTTACAGTGAATTATTATTGACATTTCGCCCATACATACATACATAGCCTTAATAATCCTTTTCAGGCACAATCAATGCAGGCGCTTTATGGGTTTACTTGTTATCCTAAACACAAGGGGTGTGCCGCGTGGGGAACATCATGCTTACAGATAACTCACATAAAGCACAAGTGCAGCCGTTTATATGTAATGGTATTTGTTGCGGTCAAATGAACCTTTATGAGCAAATGAGCATAGTCGTTCAGGACGCATTTATTATGATTGATGGAGAGGGGGATGTCAAAATATGGAATAAGACAGCCGAGATAGTGTTTGGCTTTTCAAAAGAGGAGGCGGTTGGCAGGAAACTGTATGAATTAATTATCCCTGAAAGGTATCAGAGAAAACATATAATGGGGATGATATCGTACATGGAAACAGGACAGGGCATCCTTGCCGGTGAAATAGTCGAGATAGAAGCACTCAACAAAGACCGCGAAGAGTTTCCGATAGAGTTGTCTGTTTCATCCGTCAACATAGAAGGCAGGAGGTACACAATCGGCATAATCAGAGATATTTCAAAACGTAAGGCCCGAGAACACAATTTATTGCAGCAATCTATAGACTCTTCAATAAGTCTCTTTGAAAACAAGGCTCAGGAAAAGGCAGAACAGTTGAGGAAAGATGAAGTCAAGGTTTTAGAAATGGATAGAATGGCAGGGCTGACTACTCTGTCTGCGGGTTTGGCGCATGAGATAAACAATCCATTGTCAATAGTTAAGGCGTCAGTAAACTTCTTCAGCAAAACACTTGGGGTATTTGAGCATTTTATCAGATATACTATGAATATGGCAGCATCGGCCTCACCTGCGGAGTTCATAGATGCTTACATGTCTTTATTGGATGAATTTAAGATAGGTGATTCAATATCTGTAATGCACAGGAAAATAAACATGTCCATCAGGAATATCGAGAGAATAAAGGAAATCGTCGATTCTCTTAAGGTGTTCTCGCGCCGTGACACAGCGGATGTCGATGAGGTGGACATTAACAAATGTATCGACGAAACGTTGGCTATAACTGCAACAGGCAGTGTGAATGTTACCAGAGAATTTTCAGAGCTGCCTTTGTATCTGTGTGAGCCACGGTCGATAAATCAGTGTTTCTATCAAATAATCAGTAATGCCATAAGCGCTGTCAAGCCTGACGGCAATATACATATATCTACGTCGCAAGTAAGTAACGACAACGGCGAAATGATTGTGGTTAAAATAAATGACGACGGTGTTGGCATGTCAGAGGAGGTTCTGAAAAAGGCATTTATTCCCTTTTTCACGACAAGGGAAGTTGGCGCTGGAAAGGGATTGGGGTTATCTATAGCAGAGGGGATATTAACCCGGCACTCAGGCACTATTAATATTGAAAGCGAAGCAGGTAAGGGCACTAATGTAACTGTATACCTACCTGTTGTTCAAAATACAGTGTTTCATTAAGCGGGGGGAGCCTGACGGTACGGTGGGGCTGTTATATAAAAAGGGGGTTGACGCCAGTTGAACCCATGTCAGACCCCCTTCAAAGCACTACAGCTTAAGCTGCGCCGTTGCCCTTATCCTTAATATCCCTGCTGCACGCGCAAGAGCCAGCTAAGTCTGCCAGGGTTTCCTCGGTTAGTTCTTTCCCTTTTTCTATTATCGCAACGACCTTGCCTTTAGTCTCATCTACGTAGTGTACTGTATGGTCTTTGATTTCCTCAGCGGCTTCTTTGAGCCTGCGCCTTGTCTGTTCACCGGGAACCGGGGCAACAAGTATCGCAATCCCTACCCCAAATAACCCGCCAAGTAAAAACGCCAGTACAACTGAAAGCGAACTGTGTGTACAATGCTCTCTGCTCATAGTATCCCTCCTCAAGTTGGTATTTACTGCCGCTAATCACCAGCCTGCTTCACCCTTCCTTATAATTAAGTATATCACAGAAACATCTATAACTGCAAACTGAAGGTAAAAGCACAGCAATAATCACGGGACAGGAAACACCTATAAGCTGCTGTATTTAAACGATTATAACAGCTCCACGCACCTTGCCGGAAACGCCCGGGAAATTCATGGAAAACGCACAGCGCCGCAAACTAAAAACGCCGCGTGTCTACTATTAAATAATAACAGAGAGAATTCCTTAATAATTAACAAAAAATAAATATAATAACAACTCTACCGGTGTTTTAAAGGCTTTGGAGATTGGGCTGTAGAACGTTTTTAGTTTGGCTTGACATGGCTTGACACGAGATTGATAATTTAATATTGAAGATGTTATCTTACGTGACCATTGTACGACAGGCGTTGTACAGGCCTAGATTATCAGGAGGTAATAATGAGATATATTTTTACACTGCTTTTTATGTTAATTGCAACAACAGCCTATTCGGACACACCCGCAGGCGTTGACAAAGGGGATACCGCATGGATACTGGTCAGTGCAGCGATGGTAATGTTCATGACGCCAGCACTAGCGATGTTCTACGGCGGGATGGTCAGGCGTAAAAATGTCCTCTCCATAATAATGCAGAGTTTTGCGGCTATCGCCCTGGTGAGCCTTCAGTGGATTCTCTTTGGTTACAGCCTTGCCTTCGGACCGGATTTCCACGGTATCATAGGCGGGTTGGACTGGGCAGGACTCAGCTCCGTAACCCTTGAGCCTAATCCCGATTATGCCCCAACGGTTCCTCATATGGCTTTTATGATTTATCAGGCGATGTTTGCTGCCATCACCCCGGCGCTAATCAGCGGGGCATTTGCGGAGCGGATGAGGTTTTCAGCCTTTATTGCGTTTACATTTATATGGGCATTGGTTGTCTACACCCCGGTTGCCCACTGGGTATGGGGCAAAGGCGGGTGGATGTCTCAAATGGGTGTGCTGGACTTTGCCGGAGGTATTGTCGTTCACGTTACGTCAGGGTTTTCGGCGCTTGCAGCGGCCTTATATCTGGGGAAGAGGAAGGGCTTTCCACACGACCTGATGCCGCCGCACAATCTGCCGTTGACTGTAATCGGCACGGGGATTTTGTGGTTCGGATGGTTTGGGTTTAATGGCGGGAGTGCACTGTCATCGGGGCAGTTAAGTACGCTTGCATTTGTTACCTCGCATACTGCCGCGGTGTCGGCAATGTGCGTATGGATTACGCTTGAGTGGATGCTCCACGGCAGGCCTACAATGTTTGGCGCCGCTACTGCTTCAATCGCTGGTCTGGCAACGGTAACCCCTGCTGCCGGGTTTATTACACCTATGGCAGCCCTTGCTATTGGCTGCGTTGCAGGAGTAGTGTGTTATTTTGCGCTCAATCTGAAACCACGCTTTGGATATGACGATTCCCTCGACGCCTTCGGCGTACACGGCGTAGGCGGTGCAATCGGCACAATATGCCTTGGACTATTTGCCAGCAAGGCCATCAACGCCAACGGTGCAGACGGCCTGTTCTACGGCAACGCCAAACAGTTAATCATTCAATTAGCTGCTGTCTTAATCGTCGCTGTTTTCTCATTTGTTATGACAATCGTTATTTTTAAGATTATCAGCTTATTTACGTCTATCAGAGTCAACACAGAAGACGAAGTCGAGGGGCTTGACACCACACAGCACGGTGAAAGCGGCTATTACATGTAAATGAAAAAAAAGCGCAGCAGGATTAAACGTGTCCTGATAAACATCACATTGATAACGATACCGTTTATGGTGTTGACGCTGATTGCCCTTGAGATAGTTTTCAGGTACATCATACCGGCATCGAAATCTCCTCTGGTTTATTATGATAAAAAGGATAATATCTGCAGGTTTGACACCCGTGAAACCAGTGATGGCCTGTTCACAGCGGGAAATCTGGCACAGTTGCAGGTAAAGTGGCACATAAACAACGAAGGCGTCAGAAGCGATACCAACTACAGCACAGACCGTAAAAAACCCCTGATTGCCGTAATCGGGGATTCGTTTGTCGAGGCCCTTCAAGTAGATATGAAAGATACGATGGCCTCAAAACTAAAGGAAAAATTAAACGGACAGTACGAGGTCTACAGTTTTGGCATAAACGGCGCCCCACTGAGCCAATACCTTCAAACCGCCAGATACGTAAACCGGCGCTTTAATCCCGACATTCTCGTATTTAACATCGTACACAACGATTTTGACGAATCCCTGTGTTCAATGGTACTTATGAGCGGTTTTATGTGCCTTGAGGAAAACGGCTCTGGCTTTACAGAGACGATTAAGCCTGCTATGGCCTCAAGAAATAAGACCCTGTTTAAGAAGTTTGTCTTTGAACACAGCGCCCTGCTGAGATACCTTTGGGTTAACTTGTCACTCAAGCGGAGTATATCGTCTCTGACCATATATAATAAAATATTTACCGGCGGGACAGGTAAATTTTATAACGCGAATGTCGATGTTCAGAGACTTGCCGCCCTAAAGCCAAAGCTCTACAACGCTGTCAACTACTTAATGGACAAGATAAAAGCAGAAAACCCCCACAAGAAGATATTTTTCATTATGGACGCCCCGCGTGCCGACATATACGCAGGGACGCTGGACAACAGCAGTGTCATATGGCTTAACACCCTTTTTATGGAGACATGTCTGGCGCATAACTTTCACTGTGTTGATTTAACTGGAGAGTTCCAGAGACACTATAAGGCTGAACACAGGCACTTTGAGTCCCCTTATGACTGGCATTGGAACGAATACGGACATGAATTGGCTGCCAGGGCGCTGCTAAACGAGATGAATATGGCCGGAGTTAGCGGTAAATAATACCAGTAGAGCCAGTTGCAAAATGAATAAATATGCCCCGTTTATGTTCGACCTTAAAGAATGGATTCCTGCTTTCCAGACTGTGTCATAATAAAACCAGTCATGCCCCCCCATTCTTTGAGGGGGGCATGAGTCTGCTGCGGAGGTGCGGGGTATCAAA
>LNQR01000024.1 GCA_001541255.1 Candidatus Magnetominusculus xianensis | reverse complement strand
ATACCCCAGCTGCCTAGCCGCTACGCCCACCCCTCAAAAGAAAGGGGGGTGCTATTATGACACAGTCTGGAAAACGGGAATCCAGGAAACTATTGGTCAAAACCAAAAGTATTGTCAATTTCTGCCTGATTTTTCAAATGCGCTTGCCCTGTCTAACCCTGCCTTATAGAAACAAGGGCAGGGTATTGCACAAACAGTTTACCGAAAAACGTCGTATTTTAACAGATTTCTCCCCTCTTTTTTTGATTGATAAAGAATGTTATCTACGTGGGATAAAAATGACTCAGGTGATATGTCAGGAGTAGGGCGTGCCTCTGAGCCCCCTATGCTTATGGTAATGAACTTGGAAACAAGCGATTGTTCGTGGGGTATTTTCAACCCCTCTACAGATGCCCTTATGTGACTGCCTATTTGTATGATACCGTCTATATTGGTTTCTGGAAGCAGGCAGACAAATTCCTCTCCACCATATCTTGCCGCCAAATCTGCAGGGCGTTTCAGACATGCTTGCAGCGTCTCAGCTACTTTTTTCAGACACAGGTCTCCCTGTATATGTCCATAGCTGTCATTGTAAAGTTTAAAATAATCGATATCAATAAGCAGCAGCGATAATGAGGATTTCATTCTCACCGCCCTTGTCCACTCCTTTTTATAGGAATCGTCGAAAGTTCTTCTATTTGATATGCCCGTTAAGCCGTCTATTGCGGCTAGTTTAGATAAGATATCCCTTTGTTTTTTCAACTCAAGTTGATTTTTTACCCGTAATTTCACTATAGACGGGTTAAAGGGCTTGGTGATATAATCCACAGCCCCTATGTTTAACCCGTATGACTCATCGATGTCATCATCCATAGCCGTTATGAATATTATTGGTATACCTGCGGGGTTATCGTCGTCCTGAATTGCCCGGTATACTTCATATCCATTTACCTCCGGCATAATAATATCCAAAAGAATTAAGTCAGGGTCTAATACCTTGGCCATTTCTATAGCCTGCCTTCCGCCGGTTGCGTAATATGTCAGATAATCCTCCTGTAACACCTCGTTTAATATCTTTATATTCATCGGCATATCGTCAACTATTAATATTTTCTGCTTATCCGTACTCATGATTATCCCCCCTGTTCGATCATGTAAAATTAAACTTGCCGAAGATTTGTCTCAGCAGAGAAAGAGCCTCGGCATAGTTTAGATTTGTTATATTTTCCTGCAGCTTCATAGCCGTTTCTCTCCCAGATACACCTTCAATAGCGCCCTTTATACTTTCAAAATATGTTATCGTATGCAGGGCGTTTTCATTGAGAAGTGTATTCAGTTTTAAATATATATCTTTTAAGGAGTCTAAATCTACATGTGCTGTGGTGTCTTTAGAGTCAGATGCGCCCTGTTTTTGACGCTTAAACATATCTATTGAGTTGTTTAGGCGTTTGAGTTCTGCCACTAATTTGTCCAGATTTACCGGCGCCCCATCAGATAAGGCATTTTCTATTGCTGCTGTCTCACTATGGATGTTAATGGCCGACATGTTAGCTGTCATTCCCTTCAGGCCATGAACCAGATGCTTTGCCCTATCGTAGTTCTTTGCGGCGATTGCAGCCGCTAACTCATCTCTGATACCCTCAGAGGCGCTTCTAAATTCCAACATAATATTTTCAAACAGCTTTGTATTGTAATTGAGCCTCCTCAATAAGGCCTTCACATCGATACCATCAATTTCATACGGGAAACACTCATCGTCCGGTGGTGCTGCCTCGTGCCAGTTAAGCCGGGTCTTCAAGTGCTTGCTGAGTTTATTGTAAAAGTCCTCCATCTCTATTGGTTTTAATATATAGTCATTCATCCCTGACCGAAGACATTTCTCTACCTCTTCGTTCATTGCATGTGCCGTCATTGCAATAATTGGAAGTTCGTCTTTTGAGTATTTTTTTCTGATTTGAGCCGTCGCCTGAAATCCGTCCATCTCCGGCATTTGTATGTCCATTAAAACAACGTCGTAGACATTTCCCTGTTCAACTATTTTTGATACGGCTATGAGGCCGTTGTTGGCAAATTCGACATTAACTCCTGAGAGTTCAAGTAATTCCCTGGCAATCTGTCTGTTAATCGGGTGGTCTTCGACGACCAATACCCTGGCGCCTTTGATGTCTTCTGGCTGATGAGGTTCCATCTCAAGTTTCCTTGCGGATAAGGGTTTAAACCTGCCAAACACTTCGAGTATGGCATTAAATAAATGTGAGGGATGAATGGGTTTATTAAGACACACATTAACGCCAAGTTCTCTGGCAGACTGCCTAAGCTCTTCGCTGTCATGTGCAGTGACCATAATTATTGTAGGAACATGGATGAGGGCAGCGTCGTTCTTTATACATTTTACAGTCTCCAGGCCATCCATCCCTGGCATTTTATAATCCATCAAAGTCAACTTGTACTGCTCCTCCTGCGGCGCGCCCGATACCCTTTTTATCTCGTTGAGCGCCGACTCCCCTGAATCCACGGTCGTTACTCTGAAGGTGAAGGCCTCTAAAATCGACCTTAAGATAGTCCTTGAAGTCTCATTATCGTCCACAACCAGCGCCTTGAGTTTATGAAAACCGTATGGAAATGTGTAACGATTCACCCCGCACGGCCTCTGGCAGCCCAAAAGTACGGTAAACGTAAATGTGCTTCCCTTGCCGTAGTCACTCGTTACGGTTATGTCACCGTTCATTTGTTTCACCAGACTTTTACATATCGTCAATCCAAGCCCTGTTCCGCCATAGATTCTCGTCGTAGAGGTATCTGCCTGGGTAAAATGTTGAAATAATAACGGTAATTGCTCTGGTTTGATTCCTATACCGGTATCGCTTATCGAAAACTCCAGAATGACCTCTGTCTCCATTACACTCAATGCCCTCACAGACAGGATAATCTCTCCTTTTGCAGTGAATTTGATAGCATTGTTCAGCAAATTCGTAATAACCTGCCCCAAGCGCAAAGGGTCGCCTATCAACTGTCTTGGAATTTCGCCACTGAGTGAATATATCAGTTCAACGCCCTTTTCTTCGGCCTTCAACGTGTGAATGGCAGCGATATCGTTTAAAATGTCGTCAAGATTGAAATCTATAGATTCCATTTTGAGTTTGTTGGATTCTATCTTAGAAATATCGAGGACATCGTTTATTATTCCCAACAATGACCTGGCCGACAGTAACGATTTTTCAATGTAATCCCGCTGCTTTGCCGTTAAACTGGTTCTAAGGGCAAGGGCGGATAAGCCGATGATTGCATTCATCGGAGTACGTATCTCATGGCTTATATTTGCAATGAATTCACTCTTTGCCTTGTTGGCCTCTTCGGCTTCCTTTCTGGCCGCAATCTGTGCTGCCTCTATTTTTTTACGCTGCGTTATGTCGGTCGAAAATGTGATAACATATTTTTTATCTTTAATCTCCAGCAGGACTGCCGTAAATTCGACAGGGAAACAGTGTCCATCCATCCTCGCATTTATTGTTTCACCGCGTATTCGCTCTCCTGATAAGATATTGTCAAGGTATTCTCTGTCATAGTCTTCCTTATCGTCTACATTCAGGTCGTAGATGGACATATGCTGGAGTTCTTCGATAGAATAACCGTACATTTCCGAGGCCGTCCTGTTTGCCCTTATTATTGCCCCGATGTGCTGTCCTTCGGCTTCACAGAGCAATATAGACTCCACGGCATTCTCGAAAAACATCTTGTATTGTTCCTCGATATCGTGCTCCAGTTTTTTTCTGGCTTCTAACAGGCTTATAGTCATATCGTTGAACGTCTCCGACAGGAAGCCTATCTCATCGCTTGAACTAACATCTGCTGATGCAGTGGTGTCACCTTCCTTTATCCTCCTTGCAGCGGTAATAAGATTCACAATAGGTCTGGTTATTGATCTGGAGCTATAAAAAGAGATTATCAGCACGAGTATAACCGTAACAGCGGTAAATCCAATAAATAGATTGCGTAATTTGATAAGCGGAGAAAAGGCGTCGTCTCTGTCTATCTTTATAACCAGTCCCCAGTTTGTCTGTCCTATATGCCTTGTTACAGCCATAACTGGCTCTCCTCTGTAGTCGATTACATCGTACAGGATATGCTCTTTATTCAATAATGCCTGAATAATCGGACTATTAATATTGCTCTTACTGATGTTCCTTTTCAACGCTGAACTTCCATCAAATCTCATGGGGACGATAATCAGGGCGTCTCCGTTATTATCAAACTTTGCAAGTTGAGATTCCCCTGTTTCTCCCAGTCCGCTATAATCACTGGTGATTGAAATAATTCTGTCAAATGTTGCTTCCACGACCAATATCCCCAGCATTCTATCTTCATGTACTAACGGGCAAGAAAGATAATTAACGACTTTATCCTTATTGATGAGTGAAAAAGCACTCAACGAGTAACTTTTCTTTCCCCTGATATAATATTCTTCATTGGAAAAGTCAACACCGTGTAACGAATCATTTGTCGAGACGGCCACCTTTCCTTCTATGTCCAAAATGTGAATATCAAGAATGTCCTTTACCACGGACTTTGCACTGGATAAAACAGTGACGACGACTTTCTGTTGTTCTTTATCACCGGTTCTCAAATAATTCTCAAACGCTGCACGCATCGGAGGTCTGCTCGTGATGAGATTCATTCGCTCGACACTCCTCAGTAAATTGTTTTCTATTCTTCTTTTCTGGATATTTGCAGTTGCCTCAAGGCTGTCAATAATGTGGTGTTTCAATAATGACTCTGCGATGTAATAAGCGGTGACGCTGATTGTGATAATCGGCAATAGCGCTATGGACAACAAAATGATAGTAGTTTTTGGATATATCTTCACTTTTGCATACCAGTTATCCTACGCTTGCCCTCAAGCCAGTGGAAAACAAGACTCAATATCAACAAGCCGTCAAAGACGGTTATCAACTAACTTAGCGCCATCATGCAACACAAGTCATATTATAACACAAGTCATATTATAACACAAAAAGACAACAAAAAGAAACGGCGGAAACAGGTTATTGTGTATCCGCCGTAACATAATTTATATTAGGGTTTATATTAGGGTCTATCTCAGGGTTTATCCCAGAGTTTATCGAGGTTAGCTTATCTCTCCACTAACATCGCAAAGCCCATGCCGCCGCCTATGCACATGCTGATGATGCCGGTCTTGTGGCCCTTGCGCTTCATCTGCCTCATGCCGGTGACAAGCTGCCTGGCGCCGGTGCAGCCGATTGGGTGGCCAAGCGATATACCGCTGCCCAGTTCATTGGGCTTATCGTTTGGAAGTCCTAGTTCTCTGAGGCAGCCGATTGCCTGTGCCGCAAATGCCTCGTTGAGTTCCCAGCAGTCTATATCTTTCACTGTCATGTTATTTGCTTTGAGGAGTTTTCTCACGGCAGGCACCGGCCCAAGTCCCATATAGGCAGGGTCAACGCCGCCGGAGGCAAAGCCCTTAATCTTTATATATGGCTCAAGACCGTATTCCTTTGCCTTATCTGCCGACATCAGAAGCACGCTGGCCGCGCCGTCGTTTATGCCTGATGCGTTACCGGCTGTTACTGAGCCGTCTTTTTTGAACGCCGGTTTCATCTTGCCAAGTTTCTCCATGCTTGTGTCCATAGGTCTTTCGTCTGTGTCGATGATGGTGTCTCCCTTGCGGCCTTTCAGCACTACGGGGATTATCTCATCGGCGAATGTGCCGTCTGTCATGGCCGCACGTGCCCTCTGGTGACTGAGGAGGCTTAATTCGTCCTGTTCCTGCCTGCTGATGCCGTATAAGTCTACGATGTTCTCAGCGGTTATGCCCATGTGATAGCCATAGAATATCTCATACAGGCCGTCAAATACCATGAGGTCATGGACTTCGCCTATGCCGGTCAGTGCCATGCGATAGCCCCATCTGGCCTGCAGCATGGCAAAGGGGATGTTGCTCATACTCTCCATACCACCGGCAATAACCACATCTGCCTGCCCGCTCGCTATCGAGGCGGCGCCAATGGCCACTGATTTCAGACCCGACGAGCATACCTTGTTAATCGTATAGGCTGGGGTTTCTTTTGGGACTCCTGCCCGAATCATTGCCTGCCTTGCAGGGTTCTGGCCTTGCCCGGCCTGTACGACGTTGCCGATTATCACCTCGTCTACGGCGATGGGCTTAAGGGAATCTGCGTAGTCGTGATATTTCTTTTCAAGCTCAGTAATACCCTTGTCTTTCAGCTTATCCGGCGCGAAGCCCGCTGCCTCGTCGCTGACAACAGGTCTCAGACCCGCCTTCTTCAGGGTTTCCTTAATAACAAGCGCGCCAAGGTCAATAGCCGAGACATCCTTCAACGAGCCGCCAAATGCCCCCACAGGGGTTCTAACTCCGCTTACCACCACAACTTCTCTCATAATACCTTCTCCTCCTTATGTAATAACAGCATGGTATCATGCCGCAAATCTACAATAATCTATCTGGTCTGCGACCAATGGCGTCAACACCCCCGCCATGCAGCCGCACTACCTTAGTCTATAGTATACTAATATCGTCTATTGCTCGTTCTATTGTCAAGTGAGACACTCACCCTGAGAAAAGGTGGTGTAGTGTGAACACTAATTATATGTTTTCCCTAAAAAATCCTCTCAACTCATCCAACGAGCTGGTCTTTTTTATAAGATTTTTAAGATGTTCCAACTTATCTATAGAATCCACTGCCCTGACCATATCCATCAGATCAAGCCCGAATGCCCCATATTTAAGCTCAAGTCCTAACTCAATTCCTTCAAGCAGACCCTCACGCTTTCCTTCAAGCAGACCCTTACGCTGCCCTTCAAGCAGACCCTTTTGTTGCCCTTTAAGCAGCCCCCTGCGTTGCCCTTCGGCCAATCCCTGTTTGAACCTTACGTCCCTTTCCATATCATACATTATTGCCATAGCCTCTGCCTCCTTACATACCTCGTCCTGTAAATCCCTCAACTGCGACAAAACTTCCACCTGTCTTATGTGCTTGCCCCGGAGCGTTTCCTCCGGTACCAGCTCCTTCAGTCTATTCAATATCTCTCTTATAAATATTTTAACACCTTTCTTTTGATAATTGCACAAGATTGCGATTATAACCTCTTCCGGTCTGTTTGAATACAAAAATTTATCGCAATCCACATTTCGCATATCTATAAGATTATAACGATAGTCGACCGTCTTCGTTTTGATTGTGTCAGGCATTGTAAGTGGCTCGCTGCCTATGTAAAACACATATTGCAGCGGCTGAATATCGTAAACTTCTGTGATGTAAACCCAATAGCGCAGCTCCCTATATGCCATCTTAGCATAGTTCGTGGTCTGGAATTCTATATGTACCAGACACTGCGAAGCATCTTCCAGTTCTACCATAACAATAAAATCGGCCTCACGCTCGTTCGTTATCTGAAGTTTTGTTTCTACGGGTGTGGATTTAACGGTTTTCAGTCCAATTACGCTCGTTAACAGGGTGTCTATGACATCTTTCAGAACTTCCTTTATTATCTTGTCATATTGTTTAGACATGCTGCTGGTATTGTAACATTTGGGGTTGAGTTAAAGTAGTACGATAATTGACCAATTGTGGCTGGAGTGCGTTTGCCCTGTTCCGAAATGTGCTTTATTTTGCATGAATTTTGTGTTAATATTTAACTAATTACTCTTTCAGGCACGCAAATGAGTTTATTACTACAAATGCACTTAAGGAGGTTCGTATATGAGTCTATACAAAATCCATCCCATTGTAATGGGCACGAAGGTATTTGACAAGTCCTTTATGACATATCAATTCGGCTATGGGCAGAAATACACGATACCCATATATAGCTGGTACATAGAAGGTAACGGGCACAAGATATTAGTCGATACTGGTGAGTTAAGCCCCGCGCGCTCTGAGGCTCGGGAGGAGGCAATAGGCGGCAGGATTTACACATCCTTAGAAGAAGGTCTTGCCCGCTGGGATACCGCACCAGAAGAGATAGACATCGTCATTCACACACATCTGCACAATGACCACTGCGAAAACGACGACAAGTGCATCAATGCCAGCATATATGTCCACGAAAAAGAAATTCAGACAATCTTAGACCCACACCCCCTCGATTACCGTTACATGGAAGACTTCATCTTAGGCGTACAAGAAAATGGGCAGATAATAACAACAGACAAGGATATTGAAGTCGTACCAGGCATCAGCATGTTTCACACGCCTGTGCATACAGAGGGCGGGATGAGTGTGATGATAGACACCAAAGACGGCAAGGCAATAATCACAGGGTTTTGCTGCATTATGGAGAACTTCAACCCTCCCCCTCCGGTAAGAGGCATGGGGCTTGAGGTAATTCCATCGGGTACGGTCATAAATCCTTACAAAGCCTATGACATAATGCTGAAGGTCAAGGGCATGGCAGATATACTGATGCCTTTTCATGAGCCAAAATTTGCCTCTGTCGATACTATTGGATAATTAATGGCAGCTCAACGAAAGGCCAGACATATACTTGCCGTTGCCGGTGGCAAGGGCGGAGTGGGGAAAAGTGTCTTTTCCATAACCCTTGCAACGACTTTAGTTGGGATGGGTTACAGGGTTGTATTGATTGATTTAGACTTAGGAGGGGCCAACCTCCACACCTACATGGGGATATTGGGGCAGACGTTGTCGCTGTCACATTTTTTCCAGAAGAAGGTCAAGACACTGGACGAAGTAGTGATTTCAACAAGGGTGCCTGAGTTGAAACTAATAAGCGGCGCCCATTATCTGCCCTCGATGTCAAGCCCCGGGTCATCACTTAAGATAAAATTGCTCAGACACATAAAGGCCCTTGATGCCGATTTCATAGTAATAGACCTCGGGGCAGGCATGGACCTGAACACGATGGACTTTTTTATATCCTCAGATATTGGGTTTATCGTTACTGTAGCAGAACCGGCAGCAATCATGAACTCGTACAGATTTATCAAAGGGACACTATTTCGTAAACTTCACGGCGTATTCAAAAATCACGCGCAGCTTGCCCCGATTCTTGTATCTATGGCTGAGGATTCTGCCTATAGTGACTCCCTTATGCTCAATACATTTATTGAGAAGGTCATGCAGATAGACCCGTCGGCCTATCCACTGGTAAATGAAATCAGCGCAGAGTTCAGGCCATGCCTTGTACTCAACAGAATAGGCACTGTGGAGTCAAATAATCTCGTAGGGTCGCTCATAAGCCACTGCACTACTAAATATAATGTTCAGCTTAAGTACCTTGGCAACCTGCCGCATGTCAAAGAAATCAGTTCGTTTCTCCTTGATATACCAGCCTTTCTGAGGTCGTCATCGGGTTCGGGTTTCTTTAAATCCCTTAAAAGCATCGTAAGAAAGTTTCTGCTCGATATTCACGACACAAACGTGGTAGCAGAAAAACTTCAACTCCTGAAGGTATACGACGATGACACGATAAAAAGAATCGGTGAGATTATAAAAGACCTGCCTGAGGGAAAGCTCACCCAAACGGAGAAAAAACTCTGGCAGTTGAGACTATATTTTAAACCAACCGAAGTGGTCGCGTTTTTGTTGTGCAAGGGGATTAAAGACAATATTTTCTTCGAACAGTTATACACCATAGAATAAGCCGTTGTACTGCTGAATAAGCCGTTGTACTTTAGAAGAGGCAAACGCATTTGAAAAAAATACCTACTCGCCAGACACTACAGGAACCAGAAGCCCGATATACAGAAGCAATTAGAGGCATTGAGGGTGAACTCTGAAGAAGTTAAGAATCCCAAATTAATGTCCGATACATCCTGTATGTCAAAACCGGACGTGAAGATAGCGAGAATTGATGATAAGATGTTTAAAAGAGGGCTTAAAGAGGCGGATAATGAAATCAGGCAATGGGCTAAAGACAATATTGAGGGAAAATCTTTTCCCAACAAAGATACTGGGTGGGATATAGCCGTAACAGGAAAAGGAATAGGAAAAGTATTGAGCGGTAAAAGAGTTGCCATATTTAATCATATTAAGGCTGTTAGAGCAATCCCTGAATTGATAGAAAATGCTATTTTAACTGAAACGCGTCCAGATAGAAATAATGACCCAAATATAAAAAACATACATATATTCCATGCGCCAGTAGAGGTAGGCAACAACTTCTACCGAGTGAAATTGACAATAAAGGAAACCAAGCATGGGAAACTATTTTACGACCATAGTCTGACAGAAATAAAAAAGCCTGCTACCACTCACGCGCGCACGGACGATACCTTTTCAGGCAGCGCGCCACATGCGCGGCAGCAGGCTCATACCGTTAGTATAAAGGATTTGCTTAAAGATGTCAAGACCTCTGGAGAATCAGGACAAACGCATTAGACTCCCTTCTTTACAATCCTGTTTATTCCCGTTAGTTTATTAAGCGCATTAATATATGCCTTTGCTGAGGCCGCGATTATGTCAGGGTCTGAGGCGCTTCCGCGCACTACGCGGTCGTCTTCCTCCAGCAGCACTACTACCTCACCGAGGGCGTCCGTGCCGCCAGTTATACTTTTTATCTCATATTTTTTTAGCTCGCTCTTTGTCGCCGTCAATTCTTTTATGGCATTATATACTGCGTCAACCGGGCCGTCTCCGGTGCTTTCCATCTCTTTTATCTGCCCCTTTATTGAGAGGCTTATCTTTGCTGTCGGTCTTTGCCCTGTGCCGCTTACCACGTGTAATGACGCAACGGAGTAAACATCACTTTCCTTTGTAATCTCATCCGTTATCAGGGTTTCTATGTCCTCGTCAAATATATGTTTTTTCTGATCGGACAGGGCCTTGAAACGCTCAAATGCCTTGTTAATCTCCTCTTCGGTCAATGACTGAAACCCAAGCGCCGACAGCCTGTCCTTAAAGGCGTGCCGTCCTGAATGTTTGCCAAGTATTAGTTTGCTGCGCGGGATGCCTATCTCTTCGGGGTTCAAAATCTCATATGTGGAGCGCTCTTTCAGAAAGCCGTCCTGATGTATGCCTGATTCATGGGCAAAGGCGTTGTCGCCGACAATGGCCTTATTTGGCTGTACGGTCATACCTGTTATTCTTGATACCATACGGCTTGTCTTATATATCTCGCGGGTGTTTATCCTCGTGTCGGCGTTGAAATACTTTGGTCGTGTCTTTAGTGTCATCACTATTTCCTCTAATGAGGCGTTACCGGCGCGCTCTCCTATGCCGTTTATCGTACATTCAACTTGTCCAGCCCCTTTTAATATGGCAGCAGTGGAGTTCGCCACAGCCTGTCCAAGGTCGTTATGGCAGTGTATCGATATAACAGTCTTATCAATATTGGGTACCCTGCTCATCAAATATTCTATTAATTCACCGTACTCCTGTGGAATAGTATATCCCACCGTGTCCGGTATATTTACCGTCGCTGCCCCTGCCTTTATAACATTCTCTGTGACACGGCATAGGTAGTCCCAGTCTGAGCGCGTGGCATCCTCGGCAGAGAACTCTACATCGTCTGTGTACTGGCGCGCATGTTTTACTGCCTTCACTGCCATAGCAAGCACCGCCTCTCTGTCCATCTTCAGCTTATACTTTAAATGAATATCGCTTGTGGCTATCACGATGTGAATCCTGCCGCTGTCAGCACCTTTCACCGCCTCTGCAACACGGTCTATGTCCTTATCGACTGCCCGTGCAAGGCCGCAGACTGTAACACCTCTGACCTCATCTGCTATTCTTTTTACGGCCTCGAAATCCCCCTGACTTGTTATCGGGAAGCCGGCCTCGATTATATCGACATTGAGCCTGGCAAGCTGCCTTGCAATTTGAAGTTTCTCCTCTACGTTCATCGTGGCCCCGGGGGACTGCTCACCGTCTCTGAGGGTCGTATCGAATATCTTAATTATCCTCATATTTGATTATCCTTTGTCACAGTTCTCTTCCTCGCATACAGCAAATAAGTATTCTCTACTATACCAACCACTACATATAAAATTGCAAGCGCAAAAAGCGTAATCGGCGGATGCATCACAATCACTGACAGCAGTATTATGAGAAGTACAAGAAAAATAAATGGTTTTCTCGTCTTCAGATTCAGCTCCTTTGCTCCATGAAACCTGAGCGTACTTATCATAAACACTGCAAGCACCACTGTCAAAACCAATACGAAGACGCTCTTGCCCGGTGGATCACTCCACATTGTATGATAAAATATCACATACGTCGCTAAAATCGTCGCCGCTGCGGGGATTGGCATTCCGGTAAAATGTTTAGCCTCAGTAGAGACCATCTGGACGTTATACCTGGCCAGGCGCAGCGCACCGCAGCTTACATATAGAAAAGCGGCAGCCCAGCCAATCCGTCCAAACGGCGCCAGCGCCCAACTAAATACCATCACAGCCGGGGCCACCCCAAAGGCGACTAAGTCAGAAAGGGAATCCAGCTCTATCCCAAATCTTGACGTGCTATTAGTAATCCTCGCCGTCCAGCCGTCCAGTCCGTCAAATATATTGGCTATCATTATTGCCCATCCTGCATGGACATAGTTGCCCTTGAGCGATGCAATTATTGCGTAAAATCCAAAAAACATCCCGCAAAGTGTGAGGGCATTGGGCAGGATATAAACTCCGCGTTTCATTTAGCGGCGCCTTCGTCCCACCGGGCTATTACTGTCTCACCGGAGAGTACCTTGTCCTCCGGCTTTACGATAACTTTTGCTGAGAGCGGCAGGTAAATATCCACCCTTGAGCTGAACTTTATAATGCCATAGCGCTGTCCTTGCTTGAGCGCATCTCCGGGCTTTACCCTGCACACGGCGCGGCGGGCTATTGAGCCTGCTATCTGTCTTAAGAGAATGTCTCCTTTTGTTGTTCTTAGTACCATTGCAATGTTGTCGTTATGGAGTGACGCCTCATCCAGAAATGCCTTTTTAAAACTCCCCGGCGTGTGTTTTACGCTTACAACCTCGCCGTCATAGGGGGCGCGGTTGACGTGTACGTTTAACGGCGACATGAATATACTGATCTTCCTGACCTCCTTTCCTATAAATTCCTCTTCCTTAACCTCTGTGACAAGGAGAATCCTCCCGTCTGCCGGTGAGATAACCGCCCCGGCATCAACAGGCGTTGCACGCTCCGGGTCCCTAAAAAAGTAAAACATAAACAGAGTGATAACAAACGGTATGAACGCAATCCAGTTTCTCAGGGCGGCAAGCACGGCAACAGTAACGGCGGCGGCCCCCGCTATGAACGGCAGCCCTTCAGGAGCAAATTTAATCATAATTATCCTTGTATTTTATTTGAATTATTTTTACTTTGTATATTATATTATATAACAGTCTTTAAATGCCAGACCCTTATAGCGGTAACATGATTTTAGGTAGTGTCTCAGTTTGATTTTTTTTGCCCCAGAGATAAGTGGCGCAGATGTGGTATCTTGGATTTATAAGGTTTTAAGGATAACTCCAGCATGCAGGAATATCTAAACATACATGGAGTATTGAAGAAATCGTCCGATTATTAGTATAATATGGCATGTCATATCAATCGGTTGACCAAATCCAGAAGGCTCTTACTGAGTCGGTGTTCCATTATGCTAAAGATTCCAAAAAAGCCGCCGGACGAGCGCTTGGTACCATAGTCGAGATTATTACGTTCTATGCATTAAAATCGTGGGGGCTTGAAAGAAATATAGCAATAGAAAAACCACTTCCAGAGTTTGGCAATGATGATATAACACATAATGTTGAGTATAGTCTTCATCCTTCAACCCATTTAACAAAAGTGGCTTTTGAAGCAAATCAACTTCCAATAACAGCAGTAAAAATGGCTAAGAATCAATCTCTTATCAGGCATCAAATATCTAAAAATACAATAAAATCACATGCTTTGTTGAGTAAAAATCTGATTTTGCGGAATTCATGCACAATCTATGACGGTTTCGAGATTTTTGTAAATGCGTACCTTGATAGTTATACAAAAGATGGAGGACAATATTCCATTGTATCTCTTAGAAGACGGCCTTTTGCAATATTTGAGTGTAAGCGGGTAGGAGTAGAAGAGGGAATGAGGAAAGGACCGCAAACAATTGAAAAAGCTAAACAAGGCGCATATGTAGCGCGGACAGTATCCTCTTTGCAGAAGATTAGGCTTATTGATGGAAGCATGGGAGGGCTAATTCAAAAACAGAATGGAGCGTTTAGACATGGTGATTATTATGAATTGATGGCTGAAATCATTGCATCTAATGATAAAGAATTACTTTCTCGATTTATTCTGACAGTAGGTGTTGTAAGCAATCATGGTAATTGGTTCACTTCTGAGAACCACAACAAAGAACTTAAAGTCCTTGCACAATCCTATGATTGGCTGCTTTTTTTAACTGATGCAGGGATAGCCCAATTTATTGAAGAATTATTATTGAATCCCACGAATGAACTGTTAATGGTCAAGGAGGCATTTCAGATAAGTTATACAGGTGAAAAGGGTGTTAATCAATTTACAAAGGTCAAAATTTTGCTTTCGGCTGATATTGCTCTCCAATCTTATTTCAACACCAATAAGAAAAACATAGAAGCTTGGTTTAATGTCATCGCTCCAGCAGGGAAACGGCTTGTCGTTCTTAGTGAAGAACTTAATACTTTGAAGTCTAAAAAATGGTGGTAGATGTATTTATGACTGCTGGACGAACAGTGAACTCTCAGAGTGTTGATTGGTGTACTCCCCCTAAATATGTTAATGCGGTCAGAAAAGTATTTAATGGTAATATTACTTTAGACCCATGTTCTAATAAATGGTCTATCGTTAATGCTGAAATGGAGTACATGTTACCATACAAAGATGGCCTCAAAGAATCATGGAATTATCCCACAATCTATGTAAATCCACCTTATGGTGCAAACAAAGAGAATAAAACAACAATAAAACACTGGCTCTACAAATGTGCTCATGCTCACAAAAATTATGGCTCTGAAGTCCTTGCGTTAGTGCCTGTAGCGACGAACACCAGACATTGGAAAGACTATGTATGGGGAAGGGCAACAGCTATCTGCTTCTTGTATGACACAAGGCTGCGCTTTCTTGTAGAGGGGAAAGATGAAGGGAAAGGAGCACCAATGTCATGTGCTATGATTTATTGGAATAAAAATGTTGATACATTCCATGATGTATTTATACAGTACGGAGCAGTCATTGATTTAATCTCTCTACAAAAGAAAACAATTGGCGATAAACCAAAGCATCTAAGATTATTTTTTTAAACAAATGCCATATATGTTTGTAGAAGAAGTAAAACTGAGACACTACCATACAGGAGGATAATGATGTCAGGAAAACTACTGTTGCTGATAGCCATGATTATGCTTGCTTCGGGCAGTGCTGCCGCCGTTGAGACAGACAGCTGCCACGACCTGTACGACATCTACAATGGGTGCTTCAAACAGGGCATGACAATAGCTAAAATAAAGTGCAAGGCACTTGGCGATGAACTATGGAAGCATTTTCTCAATAAAGCATCAAACGAAAGAGAAGAGCAAATCTCCGCAGTGGTTGCCGATATTTGTGAGGACGGCTGCCTCGACGCCGTAGAACATGGAGAGCCGCTTCCGATTCATTCCTTCAGAGACCAATACTGTAAATAAGGAGACTTCATGCAATATTCAAAGTTACTAATCCCCACACTCAAAGAAACCCCCTCAGAGGCCGAGGCCGTAAGCCACATATTGATGATACGCGGCGGCTACATCAGGCAGCTTGCCGCTGGGTTATATATATCGCTGCCCCTGTTTCTGCGCGTAATGGAGAAGATAAACACGATAATCCGGCAGGAGATGAACAGAATCGGGGCGCAGGAGTTTTCAATGCCCGTGCTGCACCCGGCTGAAGTGTGGCAGAAGACCGGCAGATGGGATGCAATCGGCGATGAGATGTTCCGCCTCAAGGACAGGACAGACCGCGATATGTGCCTTGCCATGACACACGAAGAGATAATGACATGGCTTGCCGCTAAGGAACTCCGTTCCTATCGTGACCTGCCCCAGATGTGGTATCAAATACAGACGAAACTCCGTGACGAGGCCCGCCCCAAAAGCGGCATACTGCGCACACGGGAATTCATAATGAAAGACAGCTACAGTTTTGACGCCGACGAAGAGGGGCTTAACAAAAGCTATGAACTGCACGCACAGGCATATCACAGGATATTTACGCGTGCAGGCTTATTGTTTTATCAGGTAGAGTCTGACCCCGGCATGATGGGCGGCACAACGGCACACGAGTTCATGGCCCCAAGTGACGCCGGTGAGGACGAGATTGCCATATGCGGCAGATGCGGCTATGCGGCGAACGTGGAGCTTGCCGTGTCCGTACCGCCGGACTATGCACCAGTTGATATGCCATTTGAGGAAGTACACACGCCGCGGATGAAGACAGTCGATGAGGTATCAAGATTTCTTGGACTACCACCCCTGAGTTTTATTAAAAGCCTGCTTCTGATAACAAAAGACGCCCCAGTGCTTGCCCTTTTGCGCGGTGATGAGGAGCTGCACGAAAAAAAGATCCAGCGCGTAATTGGCCCCTACAGACCGGCACATAAAGACGAAATAGTAGAGATACTTGGCGTTGAGGCCGGGTTTATCGGCCCTGTAAATATGATAAATAAAGAAATCAGGATCATCGCCTCCACATCTATTAAAACCGGACTTTACGCAGGCGGGGCAAATAAAACAGATTATCACCTTAAGGGTATAAACCCGGAGGTTCATTTTCAGGCCGACTGGCACGACATCCGCGTCATAAGACAAGACGAACGGTGCGTCAGGTGCGGCGCGGCGTTAAAGATTCAGAGGGTAATAGAGATAGGGAATATATTCAAACTTGGCACAAAGTACTCTGTGCCGCTTAGCGCAGTGTATCTGAACAAGGAAGGCGCTGAAATCCCAATTATAATGGGAAGTTACGGCATAGGGCCAGCACGGGTGGCAGCGGCGGCAATTGAGCAAAACCATGACGAAAACGGCATCATCTGGCCTGTATCCATAGCCCCGTTTCCTGTGCTGATACTGCCGCTGAGTACCGGCGACAATGAAACTATAAAGGCGGCAGATGTGATTTGTGCTGCCCTGAATTCGAGACACATCGATTTTTTAATAGATGACAGGGACATCCGCCCCGGCATAAAGTTTAAAGACGCCGACCTGACAGGTATCCCCTATCAAATTATCATAGGGGCAAAAAATCTTAAAGATGGTCTTGTCGAGATAAAAGACAGGCGGACGAAAGAGACAACTAAGATGCCGCCAGATAAAGCTGTCGAATATGTCAGCAGATTAATTATCGTAATATAATATTTTCAGGTTAGACCTAAAGTATTCCGATAGGTTAGCCGATAGATATGTATTGGGTTTAATTTATCGCAAGGAGGTTAGCATGGCAGTTGACAGCGTTAATGGAGGTATGACGTATACCGGTTATATTCAGTCCACATTGCTTCAGTCTACTCAGAATACCGGTGCGATACGTGACACAAACGGTGATAACGATAAAGGAAAGATCGAAGGTTCAAAAGGCGGCGGACAGAATAATGCCTTTTTGAACAGCGTTATGCAGACGCTAAACCAGCTCGGAATTGCACCAACCCTTCAGCCCGGTGCGCCCCAAGCCCCAACATCGACAGCCAACACAGGCGGAGAAAATACACAGTCCGGTGACAACAAAGATAATCAGGCGCTCCCAGCCTTCATGTACAGCCTGTTCCAGGCCATTAGTCAAAACTCACAGGGCACAAGCCCATCAGATACCAATCTGACATCAAGTCTCCAGAATATCCTGCAGAACCTTAATTCAAATACCCCAGATACTCCAGATACTCCAGATACTCAGGAGGCAAGCGCTTCACAGTTGAATAGCGCCTTCCAGAATCTGGTACAAACCCTGCAAGGCGGCAGCAGCAGTGGCAGCCTGAGTTCACTTCAGGCATTCCTGCAGACATTGATTCAAAATCTGTCTAATCAACCGCAGCAAGGTGCAAATGCCCTTGGTGTAGGAAACATTGTCGATACCACCGGCTAAGGAGACACAGACGCAAGAAATAAAGATTAAAAACGAACGAATCCTAAGTATATTAAATTGTCTGTCGCCGTTTCTTCATGGCAAAGAGACGGCGATAGAGCTGTCGCTTGTTGCCTTCTTCTCGCGTGGTCATCTGTTGATTGAAGACATGCCCGGCCTCGGCAAGACAACCCTTGCCATTGGCATTGCCAGGGCGCTAGGCCTTGAGTTCGGACGAATCCAGTGTACAAGTGACCTTCTGCCGTCGGATATTACCGGCCTGTCGATTTATAACAAAAACAAGGGGGAATTCGAGTTTCACAAGGGGCCGATATTCAGCAATATAGTCCTTGTTGACGAAATAAACAGGGCAACCCCCAAGACTCAAAGCGCGCTGCTTGAGGCTATGGGTGAAAAACAGGTAACAATAGAAGAGCAGACATACAAGCTGGTAAAACCGTTCTTTGTCCTCGCCACGCAAAACCCTGTTGAACAGTACGGGACATTCCCCCTGCCTGAGTCACAGCTTGACAGGTTTATGCTGAAAATCGGCATAGGCTATCCACCCAAAGAGGCCGAGCTGCAAATCCTCAGAGGTGGCAGCAGGCGCGAGGAACTCTACTCTATCAAGCCGATTATGGAGAAATCCGAAACAGTTGAAATGCAAAACCAAATCAAAGACAACGTCTTTGTATCGGAGAAGATTCTTGGTTATATAATGAGCCTTGTAGAGCAGACAAGGACACATAAATACCTGTACGCAGGGCTTTCGACGCGCGGGGCGCTTGCCGTTACCAATACCGCCAAGACACATGCCTATTTCTGTGACCGTGATTTCGTCATCCCTGAAGATATAAAGGCACTTGCCCCATACACCATCTCCCATCGTGTATTGTTTAAAGAAGACATTGATTCAAACACAAAGAAGGAGATAGTAAAATCCATAATCGAAGAACTCCCTACCCCGGCGTAATTAAAATAAACAAGGCCGGTTGGATTTACATATCACTGTCAATATTTCTGGGTTTTTCGGCAGCAAACACGGGCAATAACCTCATATACCTGATCACGGCTGCAATGCTTGGCTTTATGGGTGTATCAGGTATATTCGGCAAGCGCAATCTGAGCAAAATTGAGGTATCAACAGAATCCCCTCCTGAGATTTATGCAGGTGTTGAATTCCCATTGAAGATAACACTTACAAACAATCGCGGCTTCCTGCCGGGCTTCCTGCTTAGTGTAACGGCAGATGGCACGGTGGTGATGTTCCCTTTTACTGATACAAAGACGGCGCAGTATAAGTATATTCCATTTACGTTTCCCACACGCGGAGTTCATCTTGTCAGGGATATTTACATCTGCTCAGTATTTCCATTCAATTTTTTTATGAGATGCACACCTGTAAGCTGTTCTAAAGAATTCGTTGTGTTTCCAGCACCAAAAAAGTGTACACTTAGCGGGGCTGATGGCAGAAGCATGCGCTCAGGAGGCGAAGGTGCGTCCGATAGAACAGGCTTTGACTCAGACATAGTCTCAATAAGAAACTACATACAGGGCGACCCACTAAAGTACATCAGTTGGAAGGCAACGGCGCGCTCCGGTAAATTGAAAACCAAAGAGCTGTCTTCGATGTCCTTTGACCCCGTGCTTATAGACTTTGACAACACAACAGGCATTGCAGACAGGGAAGAGCGCATCTCCTGCATAACATATACAATAGTGACGCTGATAAAAAGAAACATCCCCGTGGGGCTGAAAATAGGTGAAAAGGTCTACCCGCCCGGCACGTCACACGCCTCAAGAGCTACCCTCCTAAACGCCTTAGCGCTGCTGCCGCCAGAGAATTAGCTGCAGAGCCTTGCCACCCTAAACATTGACAAAACAACTGCGCATTAAAAAGACGGGGAGGAAGAATAATCGCAAACGTCTGCTATATAAATAAGATACAGCACGCTTTACAGCTTTAATACTGCTTCATATCACCGGTAATATAGAGGAACAAGTTCGACAATAGTGATTTCAGGCGGGCTGAGTACCCGGATTGGCGGACCCCATGTGCCTGTGCCCCTGTTTACGTACAATGAGCCCCTTTCGCTTACCTTTTCCAACGCATTTTGATTTGGGACATACACCCATGTAGTGAAACTGTTCAGCCAGGGCTGCCTTGTGTAGAAAATCCATGTGATAAGATTGAACGGAAATATTTGTCCCTTATGTGTGTGTCCAGAAAGCTGCAAGTCAAAAAGCCTGTATTCATTATCATTAAGATTGGGTCTGTGTTTCAATAAAATCGTGTATTTGTCCGGTGGTATGCCCATTAGCAGTTCTTTTTCTGACACTTCTGCCACATCACTTGCTGCATCAAGCCTTACCCTATCCGGCACCCTGAAATTATTTACCTCAATATCGTCAACGCCGACCATCACTACAGAACTCCCAACGTTGACAGCAGTGTTCCTTAGAATCTTGAACCCGCATAGCTCTGTAAAGTAAACAGCCTGATTCAGCCCTGCATAAAATTCGTGATTTCCAGTAACGGCATATTTGCCCATAGGCGGGTTAAGCGCTTCAAAATATTTTGCAAAACCGTCTAATTTGTCAAGCTGACCATCTACAAAGTCGCCGGTTGAGACCAGTACGTCAGGGTTTTCCCCTGCGATGGCCTCAACGATGGCCTTTATTCTCTTTTCACGAATGATCAGGCCAATGTGTACGTCAGAGATTTGGGCAATTTTAACAGGTGAGCTTACCTTGTTTGTCCTGATTACCAATTTTTCAATACGAATTGACCTTGCCTCGAAATATCCATATACACATACAATGACAGAAAATAAGACCGACACATAAAACGATGTGGTAAGCTTTAGTCTTAAAAAATCCAGATTGGAATGGCTTACCTTGCCTGCTAAATAAATAAATAACCTGAATAGATCAAAAAAGAACAGCGACAGCACAAAATAAAGTAGAAACCCCATCCAGTAATATCCCGTGTAAGCAGACACCATGGCCGTCGAATGCAGACCGGCCTTTTCTGAGAATCTCACAATAAACGGTGCTGTCGTCATAATAAGCATGATGAAGGCAATACCAGCCTTAGTGCCATGGGTTAATTTAAATACAGAACTGGCAGCAGCCATGGCGTAGAAGTGCATGGAGGCATAGATAAGTACAAAAAAAAGTAGAAATAGCTTCATTCGGCTGCTGTCAACGGGTTATGTTTAATATAACGCGCCCAGGAGGAGTTGAACCCCCAACCTTCGGATCCGTAGTCCGACGCTCTATCCAATTGAACCATGGGCGCATAGGGTATTTTACTACATCTACATAGATTTAGCAATGGCAAATCTTCATATTACAGTAAAGAGCTTCCTTGTCATATGCAAATATCTCTTACCAACCTTATCCCCATGTTTAGGGCAAAGATTATTGCCTCCATCACCCATTTGGTGCTGGCAGCTTATATAAGTATTTGTTCCTCATCAAGCCTCAACTGTCTATCACGAGCATTTAAATTCCCAAGGATCTTACCCCGATTCAGAGGACAAGAAAATAAGGTAGAATACAGAAACGGAAGTAGGAGATGGAAAGACGAAGGTATGATGAAGAGTTTAAGTCTGAAGCAGTACGACTTATAGAAAGAGTGAGGCAGGAAAGTATCTGAGGTTTCGCGAAATCTTGGGATTCATGAAAATCTGCACTACAAGTGGAAAAAGAGCCTAACAGACAACGGAGGAGATGGATATACGGCTGAAGAAAAGGCTAAGTTGAGGAAACTGAAGAAGCAGTTAAGGGATGTGACGGAGGAGCGAGAAAAGCCATGGCCATCTCCTTTCTTTTGAGGGGTGGGCGTAGCGGCTAGGCAGCTGGGGTATTTTAAAATAATTGAATAATAAAATTATTATATAATTTAAGAAAGG
>LNQR01000023.1 GCA_001541255.1 Candidatus Magnetominusculus xianensis | reverse complement strand
TCGGATACCTATCCCCAGCCGCTTATGAAAAACAGCTCTAAGAACTGTGGCATGAAGAATTTGGTGTCCACTATTGATATCACAGCTCAGGTCTGGTGACGGTGTTTTTTGAGTATATTAAATGTTAAGTCATTGTTATTATAGAAAATAAAGGAAGCCGGGAAAGGGATTTGAACCCTCGACCTGCTGATTACGAATCAGCTGCACTACCACTGTGCTATCCCGGCTTAACTTGGGCATTGTACCACAGCCTCTGTGGTATCTGCAACATATCTGTCATGTAAACTATGGCCTAAAACTGGAAATAAATAATAGCCATCCCTATAATCGACATGGCTAACATAATTACTAGCGTTGTTGGGACCTTGTCTGTACTTCTGTTGTGCCTTAATGTGCTTACAGCCAGACCGATTAGTGATATTAGCAGCAGGACATTTATCGCGATAAATGCCTTTTTCAACATGGAGATATCCCAGTATGACCTTGCCTTGTTGTATATGCCGTGTGGGTCAAAGATTGTTGCTTGTTCTGGTCTTGCGTAATATACATACGACCATACAACAAAAAGCATAAGCCAGCACGATGTGATAGCCCATTTTATGGATTTCACTATCTTATCAGGGCCTTTTCTCCTGTCTATCATTCTCTGGTACCTCCTTTAGTTTCAAGAGGATAATCTTATATTTATTATCACATATTTATGGGGTTTTTGTAAAGAGCAACGCTTCTCCCTTCGTAAATCGTCTGCCCCATGTCCGTTACTTAGATACGGTCAAAGCCTCTCTTAAGGCCGCCTCAGCCGCCGCCTTTTCTCCCATTTTTTCCAGAATCATGGCTTTTCTGTGTAATAAATCAGTGTCTTTTGGTAATAGTGTAATCCCTTTTTCTATCGCCCCTAGTGCCTCGCCATACCTTTGCATGCCCTCTAATGCCGCTGACAACTGTTTCAAATTCCCCACGTCTTTCGGATTGATAAGGATTACCTTTGTTATAAATTCAATGGCCTCACTATATCTCTTTTCTGCCAGCATAGTGGAAACAAGATTTTTATAAAACTCAGTCCTGTCCCCTTTATACCACATACGCGCTGAACCAAGCAGATACCTTTGTGCCTCCTGTCTCTTGCCCTTAGCGATGAGGGCAGTGCCCATGTTGTAGTTTAACTCATCATTATACGGGACTATCTGCAGCCCCTTGTCAAATTGAACCAGTGCCTCATCCACCTTGCCGCTTTCCATCAGATATACACCATAGTTGTTATATGCCATATAATTAAACTCTGTTACATCAATAGCGTGTTTGTACAGTGTCCCTGAGTCCCTCCAATACCCAATTTGTCTCCACGTTAATGCCCCTGATACGGCTGCAACTACTATGATAACCGTTAAATAAACAGACCTATTTTTAAATATCCTCTCTGCAATATCCCACATCCCCCACGCAATTACAATGAAAATCCCTACAACCGGTACATACGTATAACGGTCAGCCATCGGTGATACATTTACTTGGAATATCTGTAAAATCGGTACCATTGTGCCTAAATACCAAAACCATCCAACAATCAAATATGGATGTTTCTTTCGTGTGACTATGGCTGTAACAGTAGCAGATACTAAAAACACAACCGATACAAGGGTCTGCCACCACGGCCATAACTTGATATATGGATACAGCACCGTAAGCTGTGTAGGGCTTACCATATGAATTAAGTACCCTGTTAAGGAGTTTATTGCCCTGATTATTCTTGCACTCATTGGTAACGTCTCAAGTGGAATTACCGTACCAATTGTCCATTCAGGCAGGATTGTTATAAAAAGAGAAAGCGCGCTAAGTATAATAAGCGGGATTTTCTCAATTATTAAATCTACATATTTTCCCTGCTTATATCGCCCCAGCGGCCAATAGTCCAACACCAGCAGTAAAAATGGCACTGTAACAAGCATCGGCTTTGACATAAGCCCGAAGACATAGGTGCAACCCACGCATAAATATTTCCACAACACAGGACGCTGTACATAGTAAACATAAAAAATAAAGATCAAAAACCAAAAAAACGTTGATAGAACGTTTTTCCTCTCTGCCGCCCACGCCACAGAATCGACACTCATCGGATGCAGTGCAAACAACACCGCCACAAAGACACTCTCCCATATCCTGCCCGTCATCAGCCTCAGACACAAAAACAGCAGCACCGTATTGGTGATATGAATGAGTAAATTCATCAGGTGATGTCCCTTCGGATTCAGGCCAAACAGTTCAATGTCTGTCATATGGGAAAGCCATGCAAGCGGATGCCAATATGAAAAATATGAGGTTTTAAAGGCCCATCTGATGTTTTCTATGTTAAGTCCTGAGTGGATTTGTGTATTATTAACGATATAGTCGTAGTCGTCATACGTGACAAAATCATTATGTCTCAACGGCAAATAACAAAGAAATGTAGCCGATATAAGTATTAGTATAATTATATGTATTAGTCTGCGCTCGCTGTCCATAGCGCTATTATACCTGTTTGCCCGGTTTGGGGCAATGCAGCCACGGCTCTCTTACCCGATTTCTTTGAGCATTTGCTGGGCTGGTTTGTTTTCCGGGTCAAGACGCAGGGATTCTTTTAGCTCAACGACAGCCGCCTTAACATCCCCGGCCTTAACTAATGCCGCCGCCTTGTTAAAATGAAGGACAGCACTGTTGGGTAAAAGCCCTAGTGCCTTATTAAAGGTCAGGATAGCCTCTTTGTGTTGACCTTTTTCCTGCAGCGCCATTCCCAGATAGTTAAACACCTCAGCGTCTTTTTTGTTGATTAGCAGGGATTTTAGGAAAAAACCCACGGCGTCATCGTACTGTGCCTTGTTAAAATAGTTTATACCGGCATTTTTATACAGGACAGCCTCATCACCCTGAAACCATATGGCAGAGGCATTTATTAGATACTTTTCATCGGGGATGCCTTTTGCTGAGAGTACCTTCCACATATTATAGTTCAGTTCGTTGTTTGATGGCATAATATCAAGGCCTTTTTTAAATTGAACGGCGGACTCATCAAGCCTGCCCTGCTTCATGAGTATCTGACCGTAGTTGTTGTGCGCCAGGTAGTTACCTGTTGTGACATCTATGGCGTGTTGATATAGAGTTATTGAATCCCTCCAATACCCTGTTTGCCGAAACGTGATAATCATCAACAAGACAATGACTACTACTGCTATGACTTTGATCATTCTGGCCTGTGCTATGACAGCGCTGCCGCCCCATGCAATCATAATAAACAGCCCAACTGCTGGGATGTACATGTACCGGTCTGCCATCGAGGCAGACCCCACCTGCACGATTTGAATTACCGGCACAAGAGTGCCCAAATACCAAAGCCATCCCATCAGCAGATATGGGGCAGTTTTCCTTTTGATAAACACAAAGACTGTCAGCCCTATCAGTGCTAAGGCAGTAAACACGATAACCACATGTGATTTTTCCTCTATATATGGGTAGAACACAGCCAAATTAGTGGGGATGAATAGTTTTTTGATATATATGGCATATGACATTATCGCGTTTACAACACGAGTGGACAGCGGTAGTGTACCAAAAGATATAATAGCGCCCTCCTGCCTTTGCGCGTGTATGGTTAGCACTGATGACACAAATGACAGGAGAAAAAAAGGGATTTTCTCGGCAATCATGCCTGTCACAGGGTATTTATTGATGACAGAATGCCCCGCACTAAAACGTCCTAACGGCCAGTAATCAATCAGTAAAAGCGTAAATGGAAGGGTCACCGCCATCGGTTTTGACATCAGGGCCAGAGAAAAAAGCAGTAAAACGATTAAATACCTAGCAAGTGTCTGACTTCTGACATACCGGTCATATGCTATAAGCGAGGTAAACCAGAAAAATGCACACAAGACATTCTTTCTCTCTGCCACCCATGCTACAGATTCGACATTCAGAGGATGAACGGCAAAAAGCGCTGCGGCAAAGACACACGCAAGAGTTGTACTTGTTGAGCCGGTTGAATTGCCTGGGGCATTTGTCAGAGAATAGAGTACAAAAAACAGCAAAATCCCATTAATAGCGTGAATTAACAGGCTCGTTAGATGATGTCCGCTTGACCCAAAACCATAAAGCGAAATATCTGCCATATGGGAAATCCATGTAATGGGATGCCAATTAGAAAAATAGAATGTACCAAAAGCCCATTTAATGGATTCAATGGTAAGGCCGTCCTTAATGTACGGGTTTTCTTTCGTGTACTTATAATCGTCATAGCTAACGAAATCGTTGTTCCAAACTGGGCTGTAAGCAGCAATTGCAGCTAACAGCAACACTAGTGCGTAAAGCCTCACACGAGCCGAAGCCTTATCTCTTGTATTACAGGATAACCATTTTTTCATAATCCGGCAAGCCCCGCAAAAATAGTACCATAAGGTGGATGACTATTTTTTTGATTCCTTTTCAGTAATTGCCTTAGCGGTTGCAGTGCGAAGCTCGTCCATCACATCTTTTAGTGCTGCGCTGAGACCAGCAGCGAGGGCTGTGTAGTCATCAGAGCTGTAAAGCTTGATTTTCTTTGAGAATGTGTTGTGATAGAGATTTACCCCTTCAGGTGACAAGAGGTCAACGTCAAGCGACAATATGCCATAAGATGCAGCAAGTTCGTCAAATTGTTCAAACCGTGTCAGGTGTATCCTAAGTGAATAAAAATTCTGCTTTACAATTCCGGCAATCCGGATGTCCTTGAAAAACCCAATCGAATACAGCGCCTTTTTCAGCTCCTCGGCCACCATAGTTGATGGCGGGGACTGCCATTTCGAGTATTTCATAATTGTCAGCGTATAGGGCGATGACCGCACGGCCATAAATGCCTGCGATAGATAACGCGGTGAATCGACAACGATGACTATTGGAATATCTGGTTTGAGTTCGCCCTTTGTTGTCATGTCGTAGTGTATATCAAGGCTGTAAATCTTTGTATCCGGCATTGTTGCACATGAAATATTGACCGTTATGGTTATGGCAATCAACAGCATCAGAGATTTCTTATTCATCTTCTTTGTCCTTATAAATGAGACTCCAGGGTTTGTTTTTGATTTCCTGCAAGACGCCCTGCAGGTCTTCCAGTGTTGTGTTTATGTTTTTCATAAGCTCTGTTATGTTTTGTGATTGATCTTCAACTGCACTGCTCACAGAATTAGATGTCTTTGTCAACGAGTTGGATGTCTTTTCAAATGCCTTAACCATGCTGCCGATGCTTCGAACCTCTTGTGTTATAGTCTTTAACATCACTGCGATTTCGCCTTTGTTGCCTTTTAATATCTCGTTTAGTTCTTTCATCACACCTTCCATTTCTGAAAATGTCTTTGTCAGTGAACTGGAGATGTTCTGTATTTCAACACGCGTGGTTATGGCGGCCTTGTTTGTGTTAACGAGGATGTCTTCGACTTGTTTCTGGTTTTTCTCGCTGAATACCTTATCGACATCAACCAGGAGCTTATCAAAGGATTCAGTTGCCTTAGCCAGTTTTATCAGTAAATCAGCAAACTGTACAGAGTCCTCTGAGGGAATGGTTGAACCTTGTTCAATTTTTGTGTTGGCGACATCACCAAGCGAGAGCGCCAGATAGATTTCCCCTACAAAACCTATCTGTGATATTATTGCCCTCGTTCCCTTGTAGAGTTTGGTGCCCTTATTAATGCCGAGGACTATAGTCAGGGGTTCATTAGCGTTATTGGGGATGATAATATTTGTTATCTTGCCGACTCTCATGCCGCCCAATCGTATCTGTGAGCCTACGTCGATGCCTGCTACGTCCTTGAGCTTGACGTAATAGATGTCGTACTTGTTAGTAAACTGCCCGCCGCCTACCAGAATCACAAAAACACTGATAATCAGCAGCGTAGTTACAATCACAACGCCTGCCTTAATTTCTTCTTTAATATATGATGCCATAACTCACCAGGTTCCCAATCAGTGCTATTCTAACATAACTTGGAATTGTTTTAACAAGGCAGAGCCAAAAAATGCGGTGAACTTGAAGGTCAACATATCATTGAAAAATTATTTCGTGTGATATAAATCACGTATAGTTGCAATTTTGTTGTTGACAATGTCTGAGCTATTGATGTTTAATATACCTGCAAGTGCGGGTGTCTGCCCGATTAGTGGTAATTCGCATCGGTTGACCAGTTGACCGAATGCGCATGGTTAAGCGAGGGTGGTTTTAATATGCCTGGTACATATACACCGGTTGGTTACTTACCGGTATTGATTTTTTTGATTATCGCGCTTGGCTTTGGCCTCGGGAGTCTCCTCTTTGGCTATATCCTCAGACCGCGCAGGCCATATGACGAGAAGCTCTCTACCTATGAGTCCGGTATGGTGCCGGAGGGTGAGCCGCGCCAAAAGTTTTCTGTGCAATACTACATCATTGCCATACTGTTCGTTGTGTTCGATGTCGAGGCCGTGTTCCTCTATCCCTGGGCCGTGTCGTTTGATAAAATCGGCCTCTATGCCTTCATCGAGATGATACTGTTCATTGTGGTGCTGGTAATAGGATATATCTACGCGTGGAGGAAAGATGCCTTTCTCTGGGATTAACACGTTTAATTGCTGCAAGGATAGGGCGTTGCCATGTTAATTGATGGAACCTTGGGGCTTGTCGATGTCGAAGAGGGGATTAAGGTAATCCCCGGAGCCAATACTATTATTACTACGCTGGATAAGTTTATCAACTGGGGGCGTAAGTCATCGCTGTGGCCTGTAACATTTGGGCTTGCCTGCTGCGCAATCGAGATGATGGCCGCCGGCTCAAGCCACTACGACCTTGACCGGCTTGGGATTATCTTCCGCGGGTCGCCGCGTCAGGCTGACTGCATGATTGTGGCCGGTACGGTGACAAAAAAGATGGCCCCTATCGTCAGGAAGGTATATGACCAGATGCCCGAACCACGATACGTCGTTGCTATGGGGAGCTGCGCCTGCTCGGGCAATGTCTACAGGACTTATAGCGTTGTTCAGGGGTGTGACTTGTTTCTGCCGGTTGATGTGTATATACCCGGGTGTCCGCCCAGGCCCGAGGCGCTTTTTAACGGCCTGATAAAGCTGCAAGAGATTATTATGAAAGAGAGGATGCGGTGGAGCCCCCTAAAATAGCCGAGACCTTAAAGGGCGAGTTCGCCGATGATGTCATCGCGGTAAAGGAATTTCGCGCTCAGACCGGCGTTACGCTGAAAAAAGACAATATCCTTCAGATTGCCCGCCGCCTGCACGATGCCCCCGAGTTCAAGTTTGATTTATTGAAGGACCTCTGCGGTGTCGATTATAAAAAGATTAAGAACCCTCGATTTGAGGTTGTATATAATTTATACTCAATAACCCACAGGCATTCACTAAGGCTGAACGTTCAGGTCAGCGATAAAGAATCCATACAGAGTGTTGTCAGCGTCTGGAAGACCGCCGACTGGCACGAAAGGGAATGCTTTGATATGTACGGTATAGTCTTTGATGGGCATCCTGATTTACGAAGGATACTCATGCCCGAAGACTGGGACGGTTATCCAATGAGAAAGGACTACCCTACGGCAGGCCCGGAAGATGACCCAGGCGCAGAATGGGGCGGATTTAGGGAAGTGCTCAAAAAGGCTGAAGACTTCAAGAAATTCGGCTGGTATAAATAGGAAGTGCATAATTAACGTGATGGATGAGACAAAAGAATTAAAGACAAAAGAGATGGTCCTCAACATGGGGCCGCAGCACCCTTCCACGCACGGTGTGCTTCGCCTCAGACTTGAGGTAAGCGGTGAGACCATAGTCAAATGTACCCCTTTTGTGGGCTACCTGCACCGCGGTACAGAAAAGCTGGCCGAAGGGATGACGTATCTTCAGTCAATCCCGCTGATGGACAGGCTTGACTACATATCGTCGATGACAAACGATGTGGGCTACTGCATTGCAGTTGAAAGGCTGTTTGATATTGACCCGCCGCTGAGGGCCAAGTACATACGGACGATGGTGTCAGAGATGTCAAGAATATCCAGTCACCTGTTGTGGCTGGCAACTCACGCCCTTGACATCGGGGCAATGACCGTATTTCTTTACGCCTTCAGAGAGAGGGAGCGGCTGCTTGAACTTTTTGAGATGCTATGCGGCGCGCGGCTTACCGTAACATACCCGCGTATCGGGGGCGTCAGGAACGATGTGTCACAGGAGTTCATTGACACGCTCTACCAGTTCACAGAAGAGTTTCCCTCGAAGATTGAAGAGTATGAGACACTGATAAATGTTAACAGAATCTGGCTTAAGCGCACGGTAGGAGTTGGGATTATCTCTGCCGAGGAGGCCATAAACTATGGTCTGTCGGGTGCAGCTTTGCGCGGTAGCGGCGTTGACTATGACATACGAAAGCATTTTCCCTATGACGCCTATGACTTAGTTCGGTTTGAAGTACCCATCGGGAAAAACGGCGATGTCTATGACAGGTATCTCTGCCGCATGGAAGAGCTAAGGCAGTCTAACAGCATTGTAAAGCAGTGCATAGAGGCCCTGCCAACCGGGCCGATAATGTCATCTGATTCGCCCAAGTACACCCTGCCGCCAAAGGACAAGGTGCTTAATAACATGGAATCGCTCATTCATCACTTTACGCTGATAACAAAAGGCCCGATGACCGCCCCGCAAGGCGAGGTGTATGTTGCCACTGAGGTGCCTAAGGGCGAACTGGGATTTTATATCATAAGTGACGGCACAGGGAAGCCCTACAGGATGAGAATCAGGTCCCCGTCCTTTATACATGTTGCAGCACTGCCGCGGCTGTGTGAAGGGGGTTTTATTGCCGATGTTGTCGCTAATATTGGCTCCATCGATGTAGTCTTGGGTGAATGTGACAGATAAAATATACGAAACATGTAAGGGGTATTACTATGGGATTTAACGAGGTATTTGGACAATTTAGTATATTTCAAGGCTTAGACGACGCCGAAAAGACGCTTTTGTCTGGTCTGTTTGAAAGAAAGACCTATGAGATAAACGATGTCGTTTACAGAGAGGGTGAAAAGGGCGGTACGCTCTATTTTCTGCTGAAAGGCAAGGTGAGAATCTGCAGGCTCACCCAGGACGGGGATATTCTCCCATATGCCAGCGTAAAGCAGGGGGAGAGTTTCGGCCTGATGTCCTTTATCGATGGGACAGACCACACGGCTATGACCATAGCAGATAAAGACATCGAGGTGATTAAGATGGAAAAGGGCGATTTCGATAAACTCTTTATCGCCAATCCAGCCCTTACTGCAAAGGTGTACAGGAATATCGGCGTTCAGCTGTGTGAGATAATCAGGGATATGAATAAACAGCACATGGACCTTACGTCCTATATGTTTAAGAGGGGATAGTGGAAACATCGACTTCACAGTCAACTGCCGATGCATTGGACAAGGGCGGCATACTTAAGAACAAAATCAAGGTTCTTAAGAAGATGTACCCGCATACGCGCTCCGTACTTCTGCCTGCCCTGCACGCGGCACAGCAGCTCTATGGCTGGCTCAGTGAAGACGCCATTGAACAGGTCTCAAGGCTGACAGGCGTCACCACGGCAGATGTCAAAGGTGTTGTTACATTTTACTCCCTTTTTAAGACAAAGCCTCTGGGCAGACATGTCATATATCTGTGTACAAACGTGGCATGTTTGATAATGGGCGCAGATACGCTTGAGGAATATCTTGGAAAGACATACGGCATTTCACACGGTGAGACATCAGCAGACGGCAGATTTTCCCTTGTTATAATGGAGTGCATCGGCGCCTGCGACAAGGCCCCGGCAATGCTTGTCAACGACGACTGCCACTTCAATATCTCTATGGACAATATACAGCAAATCATGGAAAGCTATAGATAAGATAATTATAAATAATATGAAAAATATAATACTTAAAAATATAGAAAACCCCAACTCGCACCGCATAGAAGAATACATAAAGGCGGGGGGCTACTTTGCCCTTGAACATGCGGTCAATGAGATGACGCCGCGCGACATCATTGACGATATCAAGAAATCTGGTCTGAGAGGACGCGGCGGGGCTGGATTTTCAACAGGGATGAAGTGGCAGTTTGCCTCTTTAGACCCCAAATTCCCTAAGTACATTGTGTGCAATGCCGACGAGGGAGAGCCGGGGACGTTTAAAGACAGGGTTATTCTGGAGAAGAATCCCCATCAGTTGATAGAGGGTATGGTGATTACCGCCTATGCCCTTCAGTCAGTTCGTGGGTATATATATCTGAGGGCGGAGTATCCGCATGTGGAAAAAATACTAAACGATGCCATACAAGAGGCATACGCAAAGGGTTTTCTTGGCAACGACATAATGTCCAGGCACTTTCGCTTTAATCTGTCCGTACACAGGGGCGCAGGCGCCTATATATGCGGTGAGGAGACAGCCCTGATAAATTCCCTTGAAGGCAGACGGGGCGACCCTCGCGTCAAGCCGCCGTTTCCAGTAAACTCTGGTGCGTGGTCAAAACCCACGATTGTTAATAACGTAGAGACCTATGCAAATATACCCTATATTGTGGAGACATCACCGAAGGCTTACTCGTTTCTGGGGACGAGGGATGCACCGGGCACAAAGCTATTTTGCGTAAGCGGGGCGGTAAAAAACCCCGGCGTATTTGAACTGCAGCTTGGCACACCGCTCAGGGAGATAATCTATGACCACTGCGGTGGTATTCGCAATGGTCGTGCACTGAAGGGCATAATTCCAGGCGGACTGTCTACTTCTATATTAACTCCGGATATGATTGACTGCCCGATGGATTTTGCAAATTTAGCGAGACACGGCAGTATGCTTGGCTCAGGGGCGGTTATCGTACTTGATGACACCATGTGTATTGTAAAGATATATGAGCGGGCGATGCGGTTTTTTGAGCACGAATCCTGCGGGAAATGTACGCCGTGCAGAGAGGGCACCGGCTGGATGAGGACAATCCTTAGACGAATAGAAGATGGTATGGCAGACATGGAAGACCTTGCCACGCTTGAGGATGTGGCTCATAATGTAGCAGGCAAGACGTTCTGTCCGCTTGGCGAGGGTGCCGCGCAAGTACTGCTTTCAGCAATGAAGCGCTACCGCGGGGAGTTTGAGTATCATGTGAAGTACAAGAAATGTGAGGTCACAGACCCATCACTCCGATGGGGACATATGTCAATGGATGAGCTGGATTAATTGATATGGTGAAATTAACGATAAATGGACAGGAAGCAGAGACCGGAAGGGATTCTACGATTCTCGATGCGGCAAATGGCATCGGCATAAAAATCCCCACACTCTGCCACATAAAGGGCCTTGAGCCTTATGGCGGCTGCAGGATGTGTCTTATAGAGATAGAGGGCGTAGCACGCCTTCAGACTGCCTGCACCACAAAGGTTAACAACGGGATGGTCGTCTTTACGGAGACTGAAGAGATAAATAAGGCAAGAAAGGCGATGCTTGAGTTCCTGCTGATAAACCACCCGCTTGACTGCCCCGTGTGTGATAAGGCAGGGGAGTGTCTGCTTCAGGACCAGGCTGCACGCTTTGGGGCAAGTGAGGGACGCTTTGCCGAGGGCAAGCGTACACACCCGGAAAACATCAATGACTCGATCATTGTAAGAAACATGGAGCGCTGTATCCTCTGTACGCGGTGTACGAGGATGTGCGGCGAAGCTCAGGGCGCTTATGCCATCTCTGTAACCGGCAGAGGGCAGCATTCCTTTGTAGAGCCGTTCTCCCACGACAAGTACAACTGCGAATACTGCGGGAACTGCCTAACGGTGTGCCCGGTAGGGGCGATTATGTCAAGGCTCCACAGGCACAACTACAGGCCATGGTATGTAGAGAAAGAGATTGAAACCGTGTGCGGCTTCTGCGGCGTTGGCTGTACGACTTTCATACAGATGAGAGCGGCAACTATTATTAGGACACTTCCAAAGCTTGGCACAGGGGTGAACAAGGGGCTTCTCTGTGTGCGCGGCAGATTTGGCTATGATTATGTAGAGAGTGAAGGCAGATTAAAAACCCCGATGATACGCGTAAACGGTGTGCTTGAGCCGGTAAGCTGGGAAAAGGCGCTTGCATATATTACGAAGACCCTGAAGGACATAAAGACAAAGCACACTCCAAAGGCAATAGGCGCCATAGCCTCAGGTATGTGTTCAAACGAAGACAACTATATGCTCCAAAAATTAATGCGTTTTGTAATCGGCTCAAACAACATAGATTCAACGGCAAGGCTGGCCTATGCCCCTGCAAAGACGTATATCGAGAGAATCTTTGGCGCTGGGGCAACGGCAAATGTCATAGCAGATATAGAAAAGTCTGATGGCATATTCACAGCAGGCGGAGACCCCACTGCGATAAACCCCGTACTGGGTGTTCAGATTCGCTCGGCATGGAGGCATGGGGCCAAAGTCGTGGTCTCCGGGCAGCCCGGGGGCCTGGGGAATTTCATTAACTATGACCTTAACTCAGTCCCTCAGCACGAGGAGACTGTCCTCAATACATTAGTAATCGGCCTTGCAGAGATGAAGGGCTATAGCGGAAAGAATCCCTTCCTTGAGAGAAAGATAAAGGCGCTGAGGCTTCCCTGTGAACCTGAACTTCGGGCAACCGGCGTACTGCTTGAGAACATGGAAGAGGCCATAGACGACCTCAGCGGGTTGAAAAGACCGGTAGTGGTTATCGGTCCGTCACTGTTACATGCGGGCATTCCCTCGAAGAACCTGTTCCTTGTTGCGGCGATTGCCTATTTGATAGATGCAAAGATATATCTGCTGTCGAAAAAGCCGAATTATCGCGGCCTCATAGATATGGGATGTGTACCAGATACAATTCCCGGCGGACTGCCAGTGAGACCCGGGCAGTTGAAGCTGAAAAAAGGTGTAACAATGACCGTGCCCGCAGAAAAGGGGATGGGTCTTTTTGAGATGATAGATGGGGCATTAGATGGCAGTCTGAAGGCGCTTTATGTGCTTGGCGAAAACCCGGTGTTTAACCTGCCGGACAGGGACAAGACTGAAAAGGCATTAAGCGCGCTTGATTTGCTCGTGGTACAGGACATTTTTATGACCGAGACAACGCGTCACGCCCATGTAGTGCTGCCAGCGGCGGCGTGGTCTGAAAAAGACGGCACGATGACCAATCTTGGTGGAAGGATTCAATTTCTGAGAAAGGGTTCGGCGGTCTCAGCAGGCAAAAGCGAATGGAGGGTCATTGCAGATATTGCCAGAACCCTTGGCATGAACGAGACATACGCAGACTCCAAAGAAGTATGGGAAGAGATAACACAGGTCTCAGTGCTGCACTCTGCGTCGGAATATGATGAGATAAAAGACGGCGGCCTGATGTGGCCATATGGCTCGGTACAATTTCAGGGCGGTGCAGAGGATTTCATCGTGGAAGGCCTTGAGATTTTACCCGAAATCAAGGAAGCATGTGCAGCTGCGCCTTGTAAATTATTGCTGCTGCCTGAGCGCTCGCTCTTTCACAGCGGCTCTACTACAAGAAAATCAAAGGCCATATTAAGCGTAAGCCCGGAGCCGTACCTGTCCATAAACCCTGTTGATGCAGGTAAACTTGGTCTCAGCAACGACGATACTGTCAGGGTGAAGACAGCCAAAGGTTCGTCTGTCGTAACGCTGAAAATAGTCCGCGACTGCCCCGAGGGGGCAGTGATACTGTCAAACACGTTTGAGAAGGTAAGCTTTAATGCCCTGACAGGGTACACGGTTGACCCCGTGCTTGGCTGCATGGTATTTACAGATAACGAGGCCAGCCTTGAAAAATTATAATAAAAATTACAGCAATAAGTTTATAATTGACATGTCTATGAATAAGGCACTGGAGACACATACATGATACCGGAGACAGCAATGTTCGGCATACCGCAGTGGTTGTGGACTATCGCGGTGATCATCGTGAAGATAGCCATTGTGCTGGGCGGTGTGATGCTTCATGTGGCCTATGCAACATATTTTGAGAGAAAGGTAATCGGGCGGATGCAGAACCGCCTTGGCCCTATGGTAGTAGGCCCCTACGGTATATTGCAGCCGATAGCCGACGGCATAAAGTCGTTCTTCAAAGAGGACATCATACCGACCAATGCCGACAAGCCGATATTCTTTATGGCGCCCATACTAGGGCTGATGGCGGCGCTTTCATCGCTGGCGGTGGTGCCGTTTTTTAATGGCTTTGTAGTTGCCAATATTAATATAGGGCTCTTGTTTTTGTTTGCCATGTCTTCCCTGGCCGTCTATGGGGTAATATTAGGCGGGTGGTCGTCTAACTCAAAGTACTCGTTTCTGGGCGCCCTGAGGGCCTCGGCACAGGTCATCAGCTATGAGGTGCCGCTGGGGTTAAGTCTTGTCGGGGTAATGCTGATGGCCGGGTCTTTGAATATCACCGATATAGTAAACGCCCAATCGCGCTACCCGGGCGGGATGTATATCACGGCGCAGTGGCTGGGGTTTTTCGTGTTTGTAGTGTCTGCGATTGCAGAGACCAACAGGTCGCCTTTTGACCTGCCGGAGGCCGAGACAGAGCTTATCGCGGGGTTTTTTACTGAGTACAGCGGTATGCGTTTCGCACTGTTTTTTATGGCTGAGTATACGGGTATGATAATAATGTGTTCTATCGCCGTGCTGTGTTTTCTTGGCGGCTGGACACTGCCTCCGTTTGTTTTAAAGCTGATGCCGTTTCTTGGGGCGGTGCCCGGGGTTGTGTGGTTTGCCATGAAGCTCTATGTGTGTATATTCTTTTATTACTGGATAAGGGCTACGCTTCCCAGATACAGGTATGACCAGCTTATGTCAATCGGGTGGAAGGTGCTGATTCCACTGGCGCTTGTCAATATTGTGATAACCTCTTTAATAAAGATGCTTGTCCACCCAACGGGTACGCCATAGATGATAAACCAGGCATTTTTCTTTTATTTTTCAGCGGTAATAGTGGCAACATCCCTTCTGGCCATTACCAGGAAAAACGTCATGCACGGCGTCTTGTATATGCTGCTCTTGTTTTTCCACATAGCGGGGTTGTATCTGTTTTTAAACGCGGAGTTTATATCGGCAGTACAGGTAATTGTCTATGCCGGGGCTATTATGGTGTTATTCTTATTTGTCATAATGCTGTTAAACCTGCGCGATGATATTCGGAAAAAACAGTTCATCGCAACATGGCCGATGGGGCTGCTGGTAAGTTCCGGCATACTAATGGTAATATTGATGGCGATGCTGACCATTAAGACAGGGGCTCATGGTGTGTGGGGTATCGCCCAGCTAGAGCGTGTAACTCAGACTGTGGCTATCGGGACGGTGATGTATACGCAGTATCTGTTTCCATTTGAAGTAGCGTCATTGGTGCTGTTAGTAGCAATAATCGGGGCAATTGTGCTGGCAAAAAAGAGGATAAAATAAATGGTACCCTTGAACTGGTACATGTGGCTTAGCGGGATTGTGTTTTGCATAGGGATGTTTGGCTTTATCACAAGGCGCAATATCATAATAATGCTCCTGTCAATAGAGATAATGTTTAACGGTGTGAATATAAGCCTTGTAGCGTTGAGCCACTATCTTGAGGATTTGGCAGGGCAGGTGCTGGTGTTTTTTATTATAGCCGTAGCCGCGGCAGAGGCAGCAATAGGGCTTGCCCTTGTAATACTGCTATTTAGAAACAAGGAGACCATAACCGTGGACGACCTTAATGAGTTAAAAGGATAATTAAAGGGATAGTTAATGGATATAACATACTATATACTGATTCCAGCACTTCCGCTTCTGGCCTTTGTGCTGAACATTGTGTTTGGAAAGGCGTTATTTAAGAACCAGGCCCATATAATAGCAACGGCGGCAGTGGCAGTGTCGTTGATTCTTGCTGTGAAGGCATTTATTGCGGCCTCATCGGGGACTGTAATAAATCAGGACCTCTATACGTGGATAGCATCTGGGACGTTTAAGGTCTCGGTGGGATTTTTAGTAGATCAGTTGACGGCCATAATGCTGATTGTGGTAACGTCGGTGAGTTTTCTCGTGCATGTGTATTCAGTCGGCTATATGCACGGTGAGGACGGCTACCCGCGATTTTTCTCTTTCTTGAGTCTGTTTACGTTTTCGATGCTGATGCTGGTTATGTCGAATAATTTCCTGCAGCTCTATTTCGGCTGGGAGGCAGTGGGGCTTTGTTCATATTTTCTGATAGGGTTTTGGTATGAGAAAAAGTCTGCCGCCGATGCCGCAAAGAAGGCGTTTATTGTAAACCGCTTCGGTGATTTCGGATTTGGACTTGGCGTGATAATGATATTTTTAAACTTCGGCTCTCTGCACTACGCAGAAGTCTTTAAAAATCTCGATGTGATAGCCGCTCAAACGGTAATGATTTTAGGCTCTGAGGTGAATCTGGCCACGTTGATAGCCCTGTTGTTATTTTGCGGGGCGGTTGGTAAGTCAGCGCAACTGCCGCTTCACGTGTGGCTTCCCGATGCGATGGAAGGCCCTACACCTGTCAGCGCCCTCATTCACGCGGCAACGATGGTAACAGCGGGGGTATTTTTGGTTGCACGGGCAAACCCTATATTTACTCTGTCGCCTGTGGCGATGAACGTAGTTGCCATAACGGGCGGGCTGACGGCAATATTTGCGGCGACAATAGCCCTGGTGCAAAATGATATAAAGCGTGTTGTGGCGTACTCTACGGTGAGCCAGCTTGGCTATATGTTTGTAGCCTGCGGTGTGGGGGCATTTTCTGCTGGTATATTCCACCTCTACACACATGCGTTTTTTAAGGCCTGTCTGTTTTTATGTGCCGGTTCTGTCATGCACGCAATGGGCGGGGAACTCGATGTGCAAAAAATGGGGGGGCTGAAAAAGTATATGCCCGTAACATACTGGACAATGCTTATTGCCTCACTAAGCATAGCCGGAGTGCCGGGGCTTGCTGGGTTTTTCAGCAAGGATGAGATTCTCTGGAAGGCGCTCTCTTCACACACCCCTGTGGGGAAGTTTGTCTGGATAGTTGGTGTATTAACTGCCCTTATTACGGCATTTTACAGTTTCAGGGTCTTGTTTCTTGCGTTTCACGGCACGTTCAGGGGCACTGAGGAACAAAAACATCATCTGCATGAGTCACCTTCTACGATGACACTGCCGTTGATTGTGTTAAGCATAGGGGCAATTGCGGTGGGCTATGTTGGTGTGCCGCATATACTGGGCGGACATGACTGGATTGCCGGGTTTTTAGGTAAAGTAAACGGCCTTGTAAGGCCTGCGGCAGCACATGCTGAGGCTGAGGCATCGCTTGAGTGGTCTGCTATGATTCTCTCGGTTGTGGCTGCCATTGTAGGTATATCTGCGGCGGCATTTTTCTATATAAGGCGCCCTGAGCTGCCAAAGAAGATTGCAAGTACGTTTGCCCCGATACATAAACTCTTATTTAACAAGTACTATGTGGATGAGCTGTATGGGGTTTTAATTGTAAAACCGTGCTACTGGGTATCAGAAAATGTCCTCAATAAGATTACTGACAAGGTATTTATTGAGGGGATAGTAAACGGGGTACCGGCGTTAGTGGAGTGGTCGGGGCAGAGGCTGCGTAAGATTCAGACCGGCGTGGTGCTGCACTACTCGTTGATAATGGCAGTAGGGGTGTTTTTGCTGGCGGTATTAGTAATCTTAGGGATGGGGCCCAGCAAGTGATAAGAAAAATGATAAGAAAAGGGACATTAAGCGCATGAACGCAAATACGGTATGCCCAGTAGCGCTTGGCCAGTCATATGTGTTGACTGTGGCGATTGTTCTGCCAGTGATAGCGGCGCTTGCCATGCTGTTTATAAACAAGGAACGGCATTCGGCGATAAGATGGTTTGCCCTTCTTGCCACTGTTGCCAACCTTATTGGTGTGACGCCGTTATTTACGAATTTCGATAAGACGAGCGCTCAAATGCAGTTCGTTGCGCAGTACGAGTGGATTAAGGCATGGAATATAAACTACTACGTCGGGGTTGACGGCATAAGCGTATTGTTTGTGCTGCTTTCGGCCATAGTTGCGATATTGTGTGTGATGGTATCGTGGACATCAGTAAAGGACAAGGTAAAGGAGTTTTATATCGCCATTCTGTTAATAGAAGGGGCGATGATAGGGGTATTTTCTGCCTTGGATATGTTTTTGTTTTACATGTTTTGGGAGGCTATGCTGATACCGATGTATCTGTTAATAGGTATATGGGGCGGGCCGAACAGACTGTATGCGGCGATAAAGTTTTTCCTTTATACCTTGACAGGAAGCGTCCTGATGCTTTTAGGTGTGATTGCAATTTACCTGACAACGGGGACATTTGACATGGTCAGGCTTATGAACACACAGTTGCCTGCGAATATGCAGATGCTATTATTCTGGGCATTTTTTGCCGCATTTGCCGTAAAGGTTCCCATGTTTCCGGTACATACGTGGCTTCCAGACGCGCATACAGAGGCGCCTACGGCGGGCAGCGTCATACTGGCGGCCATACTTATTAAGATGGGCGCTTATGGATTTCTCAGATTTTCACTGCCTATGTTTCCCGATGCCTCGCAGTCGATGGCCCCGGTGATGATAGCCCTCTCTGTCATAGGCATAATATACGGCGGCATAATATGTCTCTCACAGACAGATTTAAAGAGGCTCATAGCGTACAGTTCGGTAAGCCACATGGGATTTGTAACGCTGGGGATATTCAGCCTTAATATGCAGGGCATGGAAGGCGGGATTCTTCAGATGATAAATCACGGTGTAATCACCGGAGGATTATTTTTGTGTGTCGGTATGGTGTATGAAAGGAGCCATACGAGGGAAATCGCAGACTATGGCGGGCTGGCAGACGTTATGCCGGTGTTTGCGGCCTTCTTTATGGTCTTTACGTTTGCGTCTGTCGGGCTTCCCGCCACGAACGGTTTCGTTGGGGAGTTTCTGATAATCCTTGGCGGGTTTACGGCAAATAAGACGGCTGGCATATTGTCGGCAACGGGGGTTATCATAGGGGCTGTATATATGTTGTGGCTGTATCAAAGGGTATTTTATACGGACGTAAACGAGAAGATTGCGGGGTTAGGCGATATAACGCTTAGGGAGATGATAACCCTTGTGCCGCTTCTGATACTTGTGTTTTGGATAGGGGTCTATCCAAGCGTATTCACGGGCTTTATGGATGTAAGCGTTGCGCAGCTGCTGGGTAAGCTAAAGGGCGGGAATATGCACACGACGCTTATTCACACACTAAAATAGAGGACTATGAAAAGATTATGGATAAGGACAGAGTGTGGAGGATAAATGCAGATTTCTGAACTAAGGCCGCTTCTTCCAGAGATAATGGTAGCATCGCTGGGGCTTGTCCTGTTGATCGTGGAGGCCTTTGTAAAGAGAAAGGAGGTAGTGGCAGTGCTGGCGTTGCTGGGCGCCTTTGCAGCCTTTTTATCATTAAAATTCTCATCTTTTGGCGTATTATTTAACGGGATGTTTATTTTAGACGGGTATAGTTTCTTTTTTAAGGTCATCTTTTTTGTGAATCTGATATTGTCGGTTCTGATTTCTGTAAGATACCTCAAGACCGAGGACTCATTTCGTGGTGAGTACTACTGTCTGCTGGTGTTTTCAACCTGTGGGATGATGATAATGGCCTCGGCGGGCAATCTGATAACCCTGTATCTGGGGCTTGAGCTGATGGCCTTGAGTACATATGTCCTTGCCGGATTTATCAGGCATGACACAAAATCAACCGAGGCAGCGGTCAAGTACTTCCTTACCGGCGGTTTTTCTACCGCACTGCTTCTCTATGGAATATCGCTTATATACGGTGTTACAGGCTCAATGGACTTAAAAACAATAGCCGTATATATAGCAGGCCACGATGTAACTGGAAACCCAATGGCAGCGATAGCCTTAGTGCTGATTGTCTCGGCATTTGCGTTTAAAATAGCGGCAGTGCCGTTTCATATGTGGGCGCCGGACGTTTACGAAGGCGCGCCTACGCCTGTGACGGCCTTCATGTCGATAGGGCCGAAGGCGGCGGGGTTTGCCGTATTGGGAAGGGTGTTTTTGTATGCCTTTGCACAATTGTCAGTGGAGTGGTCTTCGATGTTGATAGCGCTGTCGATACTTACCATGTGTGTAGGGAATGTAATGGCCCTTGTGCAGACAAATATAAAGAGAATGCTGGCCTACTCATCAGTAGCCCACGCCGGATACGCGTTGATAGGCATAATAGCGGGACAGCCGGAGGGTCTGTCAGCAACGATGAACTACCTGCTTATATACACATTTATGAATATAGGGGCATTTACTGTAGTGCTGCTGTTAAACACGAAGGATTTCAAGGTGTTGCAGATTAGTGACTTTGCCGGGCTTGGCAGGACGCACCCCATAGTGGGCGGGACTATGCTGATATTTATGTTTTCTCTTACGGGGATACCACCGATGGCGGGGTTTATTGGGAAGTTCTATGTGTTTATGTCTGCCGTGAAGAGCGGTTATCTGTGGCTTACGATATTAGCCGTCATATTCAGTGTCATTTCAGCATTTTTCTATCTGAGAATCGTGATGTATATGTATATGAAGGAATCTGAGAGACCGGGGACAGAACTAGTCCATTCAAACACCCTGAGCGTATCGCTTGCCGTGTCTGCCGTATTTGTCCTTATGATTGGGGTTATGCCCGGGCGCTTCTTAGAATTCGCCAGGGCCGCCGTTGAGAGAATCTTACCGTAGATAGGCCGTAAAGTCTTACGTCTTTTGCATCTTTGGTTTCAGATAATAGGCCATTTTCTGATCAGTATCTTTGATATGCTTAACAAGCCAGTCAACGGCCTGATTTTGAGTTGCCGTTACTATGAGGTCTGTAGCCCCATCTTTTTCAAACATGCGTACAAGCGCTGAGTAGCTTTTAAGAAACTCCATGTGTTCTTTTTTATGGTCGTCGTAGTTTGGATAGTGGTAGCGGGTCATAAATTCCTCTTCAGTTTTGAAATGGTCGATGACGTAACCTCCGAGGAATCTCAGGACTTTATGTAGTTCAACTTCCCTTTTTTCAAATTCCATGTTCTCTATGTCCAGGTTGATTAGTGAGCTGATGCGTGCGAATATCTCTTTATGCTGATTGTCGATTTTATCGACGCCTGTTGCCAGGCTGTCACTCCACTGTATTTCCATTGCGTCCCTCCTTATTCTTGGGTCATGCTCTATTGATCGGCGCACAGCCACACCCGTCATCGCAGACCCCTTATTCCCACCGATATAATAGCACAATTTGTTAAAAACTTTAAAGTCAATATGTTATAATGAAAATGATGTTGTGATAAAGGCTAATATGATATTGCAGCGCTTGATGCAAAGCGTTTTGGCAAGCGATAAATCTTAGGAGGGTTATATATATGGCAATTGGTGCAAAGGTCACAGCCGGTTTTTTATTAATAATACTGATGGGGGCAGGGCTTGGAGTTTGGGGTTATATCAATGAAACTAATGGAACGGCATATCTTGTCTTTGCGATAATCATACTTGCAGCTGGTGTTGGCGTGATGTTTTCTGTAAAATCAGGTCTCAATAAACTCATGAAGACGCTCATAAATTTTAAATCGTTTACTGCATCAGGCGCTGACATATCTCAGAAATTAGACGAACGTGCCACTGGAGAACTTGGTGAGGCTGCAAAGACATATAACAAATTGGCTGCAAAATTAACCTCAATGATTGAGGATATTTCGATGCTTAATGAGCGTGTGTCGTCCTCTTCTGACGAACTGCATGAGTTATCCACTGAGACCGCCAGAAATGCCGTAAATCAAACCGAGCAAATAGAGCAAATCGTCAATTCAATGGTTCAGATGAAGGAAACAACTGCTGATTCCGCAGCCAATGCGGTTATAGCCTCTGAATCTGCAAAAAGGGCATCCGAGTTTGCCACTCGTGGTAAAGACGTGGTAGATAAGACAATTAAGAGCATGAACAGTATTAAGCAAAGAACAGAAGACTCTCAAAGGGTGGTGCAGGCCCTTGGGGAGAAGTCCAGGCAAATCGGTGAAATAATCCAGGTCATCAATGACATTGCAGAGCAGACGAATCTCCTTGCCTTAAATGCTGCAATCGAAGCTGCAAGGGCAGGAGAACAAGGACGTGGGTTTGCTGTTGTGGCAGATGAGGTGAGAAAACTTGCGGAGAAAACCTCAACTGCAACAAAAGAGATTTCAGAGATGATATTAACAATACAAGAGAGTACGGTCAGCGCCGTTGATTCAATGAATGAGGCATCTCAGGAGGTGTCCAGCGGTGCGGAATTCATTAATCAGGCGGGTACCACGCTTGTTGAGATCGTTCAAACGAACGATGACGTATCAGAGAAAATAACACGTATAGCCGCTGCAACTGAACAACAATCGGCTACGACAGAGGAGATATCAAGGACAATGGAGCATATATCTCTGTTATCGAACACTGTTACCTCAAATGCACAGAGAACTGCCTCTGCCGCCGGGGAATTATCAGACAATATTGTAAAAAAGATGCAAGATGTCTTATGTCAGTACAAATTCTCGGGAAAGTCAATGTGTATTGAAGACATTGGAGCAAAAATTAACTCCGTACCAGACCTGATGAGCTGGCATACCAGCTACAGCGTCGGCGTAAAAAAATATGATGACGATCATAAAGAGTTAATACATCTGATAAACAAACTTCACGCGGCCATGAAGCTGGGCCTTGGCACTCAGATTCTTGGTGATATATTGGGCGACCTTATAGAGTACACTGCGACACATTTTAAAGATGAAGAACAAGAGATGAAGAGGCTTGGCTATCCAAAACAGGATAGTGATGCACACATCGCTCAACACCATAAATTTGTACAGCAAGCCCTTGAAGTCCAGCAAAAATTTAAAGAAGGCCGTGGTGGATTAACGCTTGATATAATGAGTTTCCTCAAGAAATGGCTTGCTGAACATATAGTCGGCACAGATAAAAAATACATGAGCTTCTTTAACTCTAAGGGTCTTAAATAAGCCCCAGGGCAAACGTATTTGAAAATTTAGGCAGAAATTGCCTAAGCTCTGACCGACACTTTCCTTGATTCCATGGGGTGCTGGCTGGTTTTCTATTATTACGCAGTCTGGTTCGCTGGATTGACCGCATATAGTGCGTTTGCCCTGCAACGGCAATCCTCAACAGCATAAAATATAGAGTGACTTAGTGGCTTCGATAATGTCAAATAACAGTAATGCTGCGTTTTCATTCAGCGCTATTCCCTTTAACTCAAGCGTAGTTAAAAATGCCTTCCAGTCCTGTATTGTCCAAATCCCATTGTTTGTCACGATGAAATCAGCGGCTTCGTTACAAAGCTGGGACATGATATCATCAATTTTTCCTGCCGGAGGCGGCTGCAGCAAGTAGAACTTTTTTAGTGTCTCTATGATTGCCCCAACGTATGGCTCAACCGTCTTTGAAACAAAAAATCCATTTTCTTTAAGAGACATTAAAAGCTCAAGCCAGTCGGTATGTCCCCAGGTTGTCTTATGCCCTGATACAAATGTTAATGCGACAGACAGCGCCGTCTTTATATCTCCATTGACTTTTTTGTGTATATCATTAAATAATTTAAAGTTATTTTTACCGTTTTCCTTAGCACGATACATTGCTGCGTCTGCCTTTTTCAACAGTGATTCTGAATCGTAACCGTCCATCGGATAAAAACTTATCCCTATGCTGGCGCCTATGGCGCAGTACGGGGTGTTGAAATGGAACGGCTTCCCTATTGCCACGAGTGTCTTTAGGGCAAGCGTCTCTGCGTCCCTTCTGTCGGAGAGATTCGTAAGGACAATCACGAACTCATCGCCGCCAAAACGGGCCAGTGTGTCTGAGTCACGTATCTGGTGTTTTAGTCTCTTGCCTACCTCTATTAATACCATATCCCCTGCGTCGTGCCCCATTATGTCGTTAATACATTTAAAACCGTCAAGGTCTATCATAAGCAGGGCAACATCTCTGTTAGTGCGTTTTGCCTGTTTCAGGGCCTGGTCAAGGCGGTCAAAAAACAGAGCGCGGTTGGGAAGTCCTGTCAGGTAATCGTAGTGAGCCAGTTCTTTGAGCTTGCTTTCCATTTTGTGTTTATACAGGGCTATTTCGATGTTGGTCTTCAGGTCTTTGTCTTCAAACGGTTTTATCACATAACCAAAAGGCTCTGATAGCTTTGCCCGTTCCAACGTAGCCTCGTCCGAGTGGGCGGTGAGATAAACTATGGGGATATTAAAGCGCGTCTGAATTTCACAGGCGGTCTCAATGCCGTCCATTGCCCCCTGGATTTGTATATCCATGAGGACCAGGTCTGGCCTGTCCTGCTCTGCCTTTATTACAGCCTCCTCTGAGGTAAACACTGCCGATGTTACAGTATATCCTATCTGTTCCAGCGTGGCCTGTATGTATGCGCTGCTAATCCCCTCGTCCTCTACAATCATAATTCGTTTCATAATGTTTTAAAACTCCTTTTACTTAGACTGACTTTCAAATTGGATTATAAACTTAGTGCCGTGCGTCCTGTCTAATTCGATTGTCCCACTGATTTGTCTTACCAGTATATTCACTATGTGCAGCCCCAAACTTTTTGTGTGTCTGAAGTCCACATCTTCTGGGAAACCAACGCCGTTGTCCGATATTACCATCTCAAATTTACCGTTTTCTTTGGCGTCAATAGATATATCAATTTTGCCGATTATTTTGTCCGGGAAGGCATACTTTAAGATATTTGTAAAAAGTTCATTTACAATCAACCCACATGGAACTGCAATATCTACACCGATTATGACATTTTCTATTGACAGGTTTAACGTCACACTGCCTCTGTCAACGCCGAAAGAGCTGAACAGGTCATTTGAAAGACTTAATATGTATTTTTTAAAATCAACATCGGCAAGCCCTTTTGAGCCGTAGAGTTTATCGTGAACCAGGGCGATAGACTTAATTCTATTCCTTGTTTCGTTAAACATTGCCTTGTAGGTCTCATCTGTTATGTAATTGAGTTGAAGCCCAATAAGTCCTGCAACTATTTGCAGGTTGTTCTTGACACGGTGATGGATTTCCCGCATGAGCATCTCTTTTTCCTTGATAGATTGCAGTAAATAATTCTCATATTTCTTGCGCAGCGTTATATCGCTTGCGTATATGGCTATGCCTCTGACATTGTGTTCACTGTCGAAAACAGGATACATATTGGTTAAACAGGTAGATTCACCCCGTATATTTTCAAAGGTTACCGGTAAGCCCATGCTTATGACCTCATCAAGGTGTCCCTTTTTTGCTTCAAAAACATCTGGCGTGAGCAGGTCTCTGAAATTTGTTCCAATAATATCGCTGACATTTTTTTGTTTGTCTGTACTGAAACGCCTTGCAAATGTATCGTTTGCCGTGATAAATTTGCCGTTTATATCAATGAGACAGACGCTTTCCGTGATGGCGTTCATAAGCGCTGTCATATTTGCCTCGGCTGCCCGGCAGGCCTCTTCAATCTCTTTTCTCAATGTTATATCGCGCAGCGTTCCGATCATTGCAACAGGCTTGCCGTCAGAGTTATTAACTATGCTGGCAGCCAGCCATCCCATATATTGAGCGCCGTCCTTCTTTTCGCATAAAATCTCACCTTCCCATACCCCTTTGACATAGATAGAGGGTATGATAACATTTACGGCAAAATACTTGTCCGCAACTAATTTAACCACATCCATGCCAATACTTTCCTCTGTGGAATAGCCGGTCATCTGAGCGGCTGCCTTGTTTGTGTAGATTATTTTCCCTTCCATATTGACAATATGTACACAGTCAATTGTCTCTTCTATCGCCTGTGAGAACAGCCGTAATCTGTTCTCCATATCCTTGCGTTTGGTTATATCGCGGAATATTCCCAGTCTTGATATGCTGCCGTCCAGATTTGTTATAGGCGTTTCAATTACATCATAGGTCTTGCCGGACAGATGAGAGATAAATTCCCTGCGTATTATCTCACCAAGAAACACCTTGTTAATTTCGCACCACTGGCAGCGCTCCGCTGCGCCGTTGAGATACGTGTAGCACTTTCTTGTTTCAAATTGACCAAAGTCCCTGATGGCTGCGTTGTTTGCGTATTCAACCATAAGGTCACACCGCACAAGGACAATACAATCCTGCATACTGTCCAGGATGTTTTGCATTTTATTCCGTTCGTAGTCGAGCGCACTCTGTGCTGCCTTTGCCTCAGAAATGTCGTAACCGTAAAGATTTACATAGTTATGATTGGGTATGGGCGCCACGCTAAAGCGAAACAGCCTGTCGTTTACGGGCATTTCAACAGTTTTCACTTGTCCTGAGTCCAGCACATCAGTGATTAGCTGAAGCCATGTATCTTTGTCAGCAGTCAAACCATCTCCCTTGTCCTGAAAACCCAAATAGCCAAGCAGCGGCTTAGCAGCCTTGTTCGTATAGAGGACGCTCAGTCCGATGCAAATGCGTATCACAGGGTTTGGATTTTCAGCCGGGAACCTTGCCACGCTTTCCCTTTCCTCTTCGGCCTGCCTGCGCTTATCATCAGAATTATTTATAGATAAGGCCGAGCGTAAAAATATACTGGTTACTATAATTGTTACGATGATGGTTTGAAATGCCTCCATTTGCGGCCTGTCATAAAAACCTGATTGCCAGCCGAAGGTTAGAACAGTTTCTACCAACAAAGGCGACAGGGCCATGGCGGCAAAGAGACGGCGTGCTATTGCGCTGCCGGGGCTGTCTTTAACAAAAAAAATCATTATTCCCTTGTCTGGCCGCGCAAGGAGTATTCCTGTTGCTGCTGCTACAAATGCTATCGATGTGTGTGACGCAATGGCCGTTAGTTTTTGTGATAGTCTGAGCCATGAATTGATGCTATAAACATAACCAAATACACTTAGTATGCCAATCACAAGTGCGGCAATCGCAAGAAGCTGCGACGGTCTGATTCTCCTGTGTAATTCTGTGTCTATCATAAACAGGGCAGTTCCAAGCAGTAAGAATTCTACTGCCGTAACCGGAGACATCCTGCCAGGACTTGACGTCATAACAGGATTAGGAATGTCATTAATCAATGCCTGATCAATCCCGATATCAAAACTAAAAATATATTCTAAGAGGGTCAAAAATCCTGTCAAAGCGGCAGTCAGGGCAAAAGACTTAGAAATAAACCGCGTCCGGCTTGTGGCTCTGTCTGTTTGTATCAACCACAATGATATACCCGTTAAGACAAATGCAATGGCAGTGTTTGCCTTCATTGATACAGGACTTAAATAAGGTTTCGTCAAGACTTCAATGTTAAAAATCCAGCCGACAAGCACCACAATGCCACAGGCAGTGACAGCAACAGAGGCAATGCCGGAGATGGTTCTTGATAAATCTACTGCAGAGGCCGAGATTTGCGTACTGTCATGGCGCACCCCCAGCACACTCTGATTCACGGGAAACATAACGGCGATACCTCCCTTGACTTACCTATAGTAACACATCGATGCGTAAATAGCAAACTGCCGAATTGCCTCACGAAAAAACTGTAACGATTTAATGATATTTAATGCTGTGATATATAAGATTAAAACAGCCTGACTATTACTTCATCCCCTTTCTGGAGTCCTCGCTTTTCAGCCGGAATTTTTATCAGACCGTCGGCCTGTACGAGTGCAGAGATGAGACCGGATTTGCTTAGTAAAGGCTGTGCAAAAAGCTCTCCGCCGTTGTTTAAGACCTTAATCCAGATAAAGTCAGTTCTTGCCGGTTGTGAGGCAATATTTGACGTGAGCCTTGCCCTTAAAATATCTTTGGATGATTCATCTGCCAATTCTCCCTTAAGCCGCCTTAAGACCGGCTTAATAAACACCTCAAAGCTGACAGTCACAGCTGCCGGATGCCCTGGGAGGCCAAATACTGGGATTCCATTAACAGAACCGGCTATGAGGGGTTTTCCCGGCTTTACGGCAACGCCGTGAAACACGACGCCAGGGCGCCCAAGGCTGTCAATAATCCTCGCAGTCATGTCCAGGGTACCAACGCTGCTGCCGCCGGTGATTAAGACCATCTGAGATGTTTTAACGGCCTCTGTGACAATGTCGTGTATGGTATCGTAGTCGTCCCTGAATATACCTTTTCGTGCTGGGACTGCGCCGTTATTGAGGAGCAGACCGCTTAAGTTATATGAATTAATATCCCTGACCTCTGCGCCATTAAGCGGTACTCCCGGCGGGATAATCTCATCGCCTGTTGAAATTATGGACACAACAGGTCTTTTATATACCCATGTCTCGCTGATGCCGACAGCGCAGAGCGCCCCCATGTCCTGTGGCCTGAGCTTGTGACCGGGGTGAAGAAGGACTGCACCCTTGTGGATGTCTTGCCCGGCCTGAATGACATTGTCACCGGGGGCAAGGGCCTTTAATACCTCGATGTCCGCCTCACCAAATGGCTGCGTGTGTTCAAACATCAGGACTGCGTCTGTGCCGTCTGGGAGCATTCCACCGGTTGGGATTTTTGCAGCTTCACCATGCTTGATATAAAAATTCGGGGTCTTACCCATGAATACTTCATTAGTTATTTTAATATATGCAGGCAAAGTCTCTGTTACACCGAATGTATCCTCCGCCCTTAGTGCGTATCCATCCATCGTAGAACGAGCGAAATGAGGCACATCTTCAGCCGATGTAATTGTCTCGGCCAGGATTCTCCCACAGATGTCCTCAACGGGCATTCTTTCCTTTTCGGGTATGACAACTGCGACATTATCTAACAGTTCGAGGGCCTTTTGTAACGGGATTACATCTCCCCTGCCAAGCATATCAATCATAAGAGGTTACTTTAGTGATGTGAATCATTTTGAAAAAATTTTTTATAAATCGAGCCATGCACTATTTCACCTGCTGGCCTGTAATTTGTGACCGAAGAGTCCCGCCCGTTTGCTATGACATCAACGATACGCTTAAGGGATGTGTCAGTCAGGTCTTTAATGGCCGCAGTTGGCGGGCTGCAACTGACAAAGAACGATTTCTCAAACAGGTTGACAAAAGACATTGATGTAAACAGTGACATAAAGACAAGGCTCTTGAAGATTCTTTTGTTGGCCTTGTAGGAGAAAAAGGTGTTACAGATGGAGTTTTCCAGGAATTCGTCGTTGCGTTTCTGGACTGAGCGTTTAATGGCCACTGCCTGAAGCCAGTATTTTTTGTTTATAAGGCTGTCGGCCTTGATTTCGTACATTGTGTGTTCAATGTTCTTTTTTTCTTTTGTAAGGATTTCATGGCAGACCGTATCGGCTGCGAGGTGGCAGAGGTAGCCGTAGCTGAATGCCTTTTGCTGGTTGTTGTGTGCGTTGTCTAAAATTGCGAAGCCGAATTCCCAAGAGTGGGAACTCCCGTTTTGCGGGAGGTATTTTTTACCGAGGACGACATCGGCTATGATGTTTCCGTAGAGGAAATCCTCTTTGAATTTCTTAATAATCACATATATGGCAGGGGGAAGGAGATATGGAAAGGACAGGACTTCGTTACCCAGATACATATGGGTCAGAGGCCCCCACGCGTAACCCGCCGTCGGTATAGCTATAAATCCCAGAACGACAAATATGAACAGCAGCATTGTCCTTATATTTTATAACATTCCTAATCAAAATAGCAAAAATTGGGACACATCCAAATTCTGTCACGAATCATCGCCTTCATTCCTATAGGAAGATAGAATCAACCAGATCCGGCATCATCAAGTGGGTAGCCGCCATGCTTGTGGCACAGGCCGGAGTTATAGCGCCATCATACGTGTCTTGGCCTTAGACCTCTAAGACCTAAGCAACAAGATTAATCCCACTTCCACATCAGTATTTATGCTGCACACAAGAACATGCTCTGTAACACTCGTAAATGGCCTAAATTTTACATTTCCGTAGCATAATGATTGGTTGGGGTCTGAGAGAGTCAACCCCCTATATTTATAAAGTACTTTAAAAGCGGGCGACGGGATTCGAACCCTTTGGCACGGCGATATTATCCTTTAATATCAATAGGTTGTAATTAGTGATTTCCGTTTGGTGACACTTTGGTGACAGTCGTAATCTCTTTTACCTTGTCTTTTAGCGTTATCTTGTCAAATCCTGACTTCAACCCGTCTATGTTTTCGTGCATATATCGCTCAGTCATTTTAATTGAGCTGTGTCCTAAAATTTTAGATATAATAAATGGCGACACATTCTGATTAGCAAGCTGACTGCCTACGCTATGTCTCGTTGCGTCATAGAGCCTTAATTTTTCTGATAGATTGCCTTTAGCTCTCGCCCGTTCCCAAATCCTTGAAAATGTGCGTGACGCATAATGATTGCCAGTTTTAGGATTCAAGAATACAAAGGCTTCTGGGTGATTGTTGCAACGCTCAATAAAAAAGTCTTTCATCTCAGGATGTATAGGAATAATTGACGGCTTTGCGCCTCGGCCTTTACGTCTATTCCTCAAAACATCTCCAGAAAAGGTTGAACTAATTATTATAACTTGCCTATTTATATCAATATCTTTGACCTTTAATGCCCGTGCCTCTGATGGCCTGCAACCATGCAACATGAGAAATGCAATTATGTCTCTATCCCCATCGTTGATAAGAGATAATACTTTTATCTGGTCTTCTGAACCAAGCCATGTAAAGGCATAAGGTTGTACTTCGATTGCAGGGAATGACGGGATAGACGACAATACCTCTAAGTCTGTTCTCAGCCACGTAAGGAATGTTTTGAAGTTATCTATAATATTTTTCACTGTTTTTCCGCTGAGATTGTTTCCTTCAAGAGATTGCATATAGTTTATTATATCAATCTTGCGAATCTCCCTTACGTCAGTTGTGCTGAAAAAAGCCTTATGAATTCTTATAAATCGCTTGTAATCATTCTTATATGACGGGGCGACTATCTTTAGTTTGGCTTCAAGAAATTGGTCAAGCAATGTGGACGCCCAATATTTTGAGAGTTCGGCTTTGACATACTTGGACGAGTCAAATGTGAATGTATCTATCTCATGTTGGATTGTTGCCTGTAAATTTAACGCCCTCTGATAAGAATCAAGTGCCAGCCCTGATTTATCACAGAACAGCCTTATGCGCTTACCTTGCCAGTTTAAATCGAGATAGAATTTCTTAGGCGTGGTTTTACAGTTACGGCAGACATACCCCAGTTTTTTGACATGCTCAAAGGACTCCCCGCAATTCGGGCATTTATCTTTGACTCTGATTGTGCCTTTCATTCTATCTTCTCCGCTCTCATTGAGAAGATATACTAAAAGCGTAGGGTCTGTCAACGCTGCCGATTTAGCGTGCATGTCTCATCTACCCGCAAACCTCTGGCGAAGAGAAAAGTATCGGCGTTTCCACTGTGATTTCAACAGGAATTTCAGCTAAAGCTACTGCCTGCATATAGAGATAAAGAACCCGCTCTTTGGCCTGAATAAATCTCTGCATGTCTTCATTTTCCATAGCCGCGTTCATTTGCCGTAGGGAAGTTTGTAAATCAGCGTTTAGCTCCGGCCATGCCTCAATATTTACCGCCGGAAGTTCACTGAGGCGCTTGTTGAGGTCTCGATACTCGTCTTTCAAAATATCCCGCACCGGTCGAACAGTGCCCTGTTTTATAAGTCCAAGCAAAAACTCATTATTCGCCACTTTAAAAGGTTGACCGGCATTTATTAAGACTTCGCCTTTGGGTGTCTTTATCCTCATAGGTATCAAAGCTGCGTATCTCAAAATTCCACCTCACAATCAGTTTCTAAAGATAAAATATTATCGTCAGAGGACTGCCCGCACTCGATACTACTATCTACTGGCCTCAAAGACGTAGTATTTACGCCGGTATTTGCAGGTAGAGAGTTGGTAGAGAGTGATAGATAGTTGCCGGTATCTACTAAGTCGCTACCGGAGTCGCTACCTATGGAACATGGTGTATTCTCTGGTTCTGTGCAAGAGGTAGATAGTGGTAGAGGCTCTGCGTACATATCAGAAGAAATATTATTGTATCCCTTCAGCAGAGTATCAAAATCGCGTCTAACCAAAATAATTTGAGAACGTCCGTTAACCTTTCGTTTGTTGAACCCTAAGGCTTTCAACTTCCCGCCAATATATTGACTTGAGAATTTGTCCTTTTCAGCTCTATTTTCGTTGAGTTTTTCCTCTATATCAGCAACTTTTATAATCCATGTTGCCTTATCAGTTGGTGATAGCTCTTCAAGAATAGAGACAATCTTCCCATCTATGCTCTCTTTCCTATCCTCAACTCTCTGCCTTGCTATCTCAATGAAGGCTTCTTTCAACTCATCAAATCCCTCAGGATAAACCATACTACAGACCTGTAAGAGAGGTTGTGTAATATCCCATAGCCGCCCCGTCAGTTCCGGTATATGTTTTACAATCGGCAGAGATTTATCCATAACGCGCGCCCTCCAAGCTATCAAGCGTGCTTTTAGTGGCAAACCCTTTTCCTGTGTGGGATTTTCATATTCACCAGGCTTATTTGGCATTGAGGTATTAAGACAACGGGTGTCAAGTATTTTATGTATGTTCTGATTAGTCGCTATGATTGTGGGGCCGTAAATATCGTAATGAACCATATCCTGAAATGCCCCCTTTTCTGGATAGATAACCCTGGCGGCCTTTGCCCCTTTTTCGTATCGTCCAAGTAGAATATCTTCTGCACCATTTTTTACGGCCTTTGTCCACAAATCCATCATGTCAAAAAACAGGGTTGCCCTAAGATTTTCGGAGTATCGAAAGATGTTAGCCTCACGCAAGTCAACGAGGTGAACTCCTCTGAATGCCACGTATATAATAGATTTGCCCGTTCGAGATTTGCCCCGCTCCGGCACAGCATAGAAAAGCAACATCGGCATATAGTGTATGTCAGGAAAGTCCTGTAGATATGTCAAAAACACAAAACACGCCACAATGAGCCACTGTTTAAACTCTAAGAACGAGAACCTCTTCAAATATACCAATAGGTCGTTGAATAGTCCTTTATCCTCTTTTTTGTAGCATTCGATAATATCTTCACCTCGTACCAGCGAAAACGGTATGTCTTCCTTGCTTGGTGGTGAAAACGTAGTAGTGTCTATATCGTGGCTTTTCGACAGTCGAAATTCCTCCCCGTCCTTGATGAGATATGAGGGATTTCCTTCGTCGTCTGCAACCACATCAACAAGTCCGGGAAAGTTCATGCTAAGGATAGAAAATCCTGTCTTAACGTTGTCATCTTTTCTGATTTTTTTGATGTCGTTTTGGATTGCCCGCTTGGCGATGTTATGCGTTTTTGCAAGCAACCCTACAAAAAAGGCACGTTCTGTATCGCTCTGGATTTCGGCAATTTCCAGTATCAGCCCTGCAATGTCCTCAAATGTGGATTCCTTAATTCTTTCCGGTAAGGAATTAGCCATGTCAGCCGTTTCCTCAAAGCCGTTCGAATTTATTGTGAATGTTTTCATATGAGCCTCCATACCACTAAATCACGATGAGTTACTAAACATATCTTCTCTTCTTTGGCTTTCTCTACCATCTGCGGGTTGTACTGCTGTGTGGAGTATGGCAGTATATAGCGAATTTCTATAGCGTATTTGCCGTCAAAGGCTCTGGCGAAGTGGAAAATGTGGTCTTCGTAAACCATGTCCTTATACTGTGTCGGCTGTATGACAACGGCGATACGCTTCACCTTTCGTTCGATAAGCTCTTTGATAAAACGCTCCATTGTGGCATAGAAATCGTCCAGCGACATATTGCCAAGACATTCATTTTCGTCAGAATACATACCTTCGGCCTGCTTCCAATATGGTGGGTCGAGAAATACGAAATCCGGCTCAAAGCGTGGGTACAAGTCTTTTCTAAATGATATATCTTTAATGGCTATCTTCATTATTCGCTTCCCCCTCTGACGTTCTGGCCACGAAGAGCCATCATCTGAGCCCTGAGCTGTCTTAATGACGATACAAAATCTAAAACTGGTACTGACTCATTCGAGTTATAAGCCATCGCCTGACAATAAACTTTGTCATTAGCGGGAAGTTCAAAGGTAACGTGATTGCCATTGATGGTTAATTCAGGTTTGAATCCCTTTAATGAAAGAAATGCGGTTAAGTTGATGTCGTGGATTGGAATTCTCTTGTTTTTTGCCATGTCATACCTCTTTTTCTTGTCAAATATAGCTCATAATTAAGCTATATTCAGCATGACACACAAATATATTGAGATACCAGAAATATAAGGAGTATGCTTATTTTGCAGAAATCTAAAGTAATACTTTATATTCCATGTCGTCGATTAGCCGTTTGGCAGTCTTGGCATAATTTTCAATAGTCTTTTCGCTAAACGAGTCCTTATCTCCAACAACTATTTCATCGATTAGCTTTGAAGCAGTCTTTCCATAATTTTCAATAGCCTCTTCACCAGACAAAATTTCACCTTCATTGACTATTGAGTGTCTTAAAATCTCAGAAATCTCTGGGTAAGGAAGTCCTGTTTTACGCAAATCGTATGCCATAAGGCAGTATTTCCATTTATCGACTCTACTTCTCGTGATTTTTCCAATCAAGTGAATATCTAAATGCTGCTCAAGTTGTCGCATGATTTCCCTCTTGGTAAGCCTCAAGTCAATTCTTAGCAGAAGAGAATCTCTATCAGGTTTGAAATTTCTTATCGGCTCTGAATTACCTATCTTCTTATCGCTTATTGAGCTTAAGATTTGTTCCCCGTGCATGTCGTAGTAAAATTCTGGGAAAAGGTATTTAAAAATTAATAATGGTGATACATCCCTTATAACCCAGTCATCATCGCAATTATGGTCTTGCATATAAATAGTATCATATTTCTCGTTCTTCAATGTTTCCCAGCTTTTCTGAAAAAAGTTTTTTAGTTCGCTCTCAATCCTATCTTTACTAAAAATTCGGTAGGCTTTAATGCGGTTAGGACTAATGACATTTATTATTCTTATGCCGTTATCCATATAAGAACCTACATTAGTAAGAATAACTCCATATTTATTATACATTTCATTTTGTGCAATCGCAGCATCTGTTGCGTCTTGAGCTTCTTGTGGCTCGTTATCTTCTAACTTCTGCGTTAACCCTCTAAACATTTCGCTTATCTTATCAACAACTTCGTGGTTTCTCTTGTCTATTGCTTGACCTTTCACTAATAACTCTATTGCTTCCAGTGTATCTAATATAGGATTTGAAGGGACACTTTCTGGTGCGACAAACTTATTCTTGGTTTGCTCAGAAACTAATTGCCTTAATGACATTACCCTATCATAATCACGCTGAAAACTATCGTTTCTCGATAAAAAAGCTGAAATCCAGCCGTCGATTGAAGCAGTGTCAAGATAATCGTACATAGAGGGGTCAAAGCGCAATACTGTGCGGTACAGGAATTGCTTAACAATTTACGGTAGAGGTTGAGAGCAGTCCTAAAGCTACAATTATCAGCACATCTTATAATT
>LNQR01000022.1 GCA_001541255.1 Candidatus Magnetominusculus xianensis | reverse complement strand
AATTGCCACACATAATTCGCAGTTTTTTTATGCATCGCAAATTACAATATGCGGCATAGTTATGTCCACTTACTTATGCACTGATTAATATATATTTGAGACGTATCCAAAGAATAGGACAGCTATTATGAATATGGGCAAGTACGAACAAGTCCCACATCCATTTATTATAGAGCCACCCGACGATAGTGGCAGGGTGTTTAATACATCAGAAAGGCTCTGTTTTAATTTAATACTAGTAGGCAAAGCAATAAATTATTTACCGTATTTTATTTTAGCATTTATCGAACTTGGCACAATTGGTCTTGGCAGGGGCAGAGGCAAGTACAGATTAATCAACGTTAAAGATGGAGATAAAACAGTTTACGATATTGACGATAGGCAAATAAATCCTGGCTTGCCGAAAGAGTTAATTATTTCAGAGATATTTAACTTTGAAAATGTCTCTGAAGAAGATATTAAATTGAGATTTATAACTCATGCCAGAATTCTTGACAATAGAGATTTTGTGGTTAAACTTGATTTTCATATTTTAGTTAAGACATTAATGCGCAGGCTGCATATGCTTTATTACTTTCATTGCAATGAGAAAGAATCGCTGTGGAAACACAATGAAATAATAGACAAAGCAAAAGAGGTTAAAATAGCAGAAAATACTTCAAAGTGGCATGATTGGGAAAGGTACTCAAGCAGGCAAGGAATACGTATGAAAATGGGCGGACTCAAAGACACAATAACATACAGAGGGAAAATAGAGCCTTTTCTCTCAATAATAACGGCGGGTGAGGTGCTGCATATAGGAAAAGGTACAAGTTTTGGATTGGGGAAATATGTTATAATTGAGTGATTTGGATATGTTGAGGTTTATTTAATGTTGGCCTTTTGGTTAACAACATGCGTTCGTAACTTTTTAATAGGTCTTTGAAGGTGGAATAGAAGGTAAAATATCACTAACTTATTGTAAAGGGCTATCAGTGTACAACTATACCTGTAAGTTGTTGATATTATAGAATATAAAATATGGGTGGTGTAACAAAGAAGACCTCATTCAGAAGGGATTGAGACCATTCATTATACCATTCATCTTCCCGCCCGTTGGTAACAAAGAAGACCTCATTCAGAAGGGATTGAGACGGCTTTCTCTCCCGCCTTTAACGTCATACATCCGTAACAAAGAAGACCTCATTCAGAAGGGATTGAGACGTGAGACACACCCCCACTAATGCGGTTACTCAGGCGTAACAAAGAAGACCTCATTCAGAAGGGATTGAGACTGCGGGGGTGTGTTGCTGTTTAGGCAGGGCTACAGTAACAAAGAAGACCTCATTCAGAAGGGATTGAGACGTGTGTCTCACCCCCACTAATGCGGTTACTCAGGCAGGGTAACAAAGAAGACCTCATTCAGAAGGGATTGAGACTGCCCACCCCCCACCTGATGTACTCCTTGTTGGCGTGTAACAAAGAAGACCTCATTCAGAAGGGATTGAGACCATCCTCCGTCCCCGCTAATGCGCGGGCGTTTTAGTAACAAAGAAGACCTCATTCAGAAGGGATTGAGACCTCAGGCAGGGGCAGCGTAGTGATGCTGCCTACCGTAACAAAGAAGACCTCATTCAGAAGGGATTGAGACTTACAAGTAAAAGGATTACGCTTATCCTCAGTAAGTAACAAAGAAGACCTCATTCAGAAGGGATTGAGACCAAATGTACTCTTGCTCATAACTCACCATATCCTCTGTAACAAAGAAGACCTCATTCAGAAGGGATTGAGACATGGAAGCCAAAGCCTTTTAGTACTTTTTTATAATGTAACAAAGAAGACCTCATTCAGAAGGGATTGAGACGGCTACTATGCAGGCTTTCTCCCCCTCTTTTAGTAACAAAGAAGACCTCATTCAGAAGGGATTGAGACATTTTAGTCACATGGATGTGCTTCCCTGTGACTGTAACAAAGAAGACCTCATTCAGAAGGGATTGAGACCACCAAGACTCTCCGTCTTTTAACTTCATACTTCCGTAACAAAGAAGACCTCATTCAGAAGGGATTGAGACCCCACCCCCAACCGGATATACTCCCGGTTGGCGTAACAAAGAAGACCTCATTCAGAAGGGATTGAGACGTATGTTCCGCCCCCACTAATGCGGGGGTGTTTTAGTAACAAAGAAGACCTCATTCAGAAGGGATTGAGACCTCTCCCTCTTTTAACTTCATACATCCCCCGTCCGTAACAAAGAAGACCTCATTCAGAAGGGATTGAGACTCAGCCTCCAGCCTATTACTAATGCCGTGGCTGTGTAACAAAGAAGACCTCATTCAGAAGGGATTGAGACGTATTGTATCCTCTACGACGATGTAGTATCGTATGTAACAAAGAAGACCTCATTCAGAAGGGATTGAGACATGATTTCTATCCTTAGTTTCATACTCCCCCCGTCGTAACAAAGAAGACCTCATTCAGAAGGGATTGAGACAGCAGATGTCACAGTATTCTGTCATGTTTTTTTGTAACAAAGAAGACCTCATTCAGAAGGGATTGAGACATTCTACCTACCCCCTCTATTATGTAAGACTTATTGTAACAAAGAAGACCTCATTCAGAAGGGATTGAGACAGTAGATACCTGCGGCACATTCAGAGCCCATTACTCGTAACAAAGAAGACCTCATTCAGAAGGGATTGAGACCCATGACTCTTCCTCTTTCAATTTCATATTTCCGTAACAAAGAAGACCTCATTCAGAAGGGATTGAGACCTACCCCCTCTAGTATGTAAGACTTATTGACGGCGTAACAAAGAAGACCTCATTCAGAAGGGATTGAGACCGGCAACCTCCTAACCAACCCATAACGCATCTGAGTAACAAAGAAGACCTCATTCAGAAGGGATTGAGACTCACGGTGTGTCATCTCTTTGCAAGCATCACACTGTAACAAAGAAGACCTCATTCAGAAGGGATTGAGACGTAAGAAAATCTTGGGATATACAAACTTCTGCCTCCGTAACAAAGAAGACCTCATTCAGAAGGGATTGAGACCTGTCTCTTTGTTTATATGCTCTCGACTTGCGGTAACAAAGAAGACCTCATTCAGAAGGGATTGAGACGCCTCGGGCAAACTCATACCCCGCGTGGGCGTATGTAACAAAGAAGACCTCATTCAGAAGGGATTGAGACTCACCCGCAGAAATCTCTCTGCGGGCGTAGTTAGTGTAACAAAGAAGACCTCATTCAGAAGGGATTGAGACTTTTGGGATAATACACTCCGTTATTGTCGGCGATTGTAACAAAGAAGACCTCATTCAGAAGGGATTGAGACTGCGGGCCCATGTAGAGACATAATCTAGCAGTAACAAAGAAGACCTCATTCAGAAGGGATTGAGACATCTAGCACGATTATGTCTTCTCTACATGGATACAGTAACAAAGAAGACCTCATTCAGAAGGGATTGAGACAATTCCAGAGGATTGTTTTTTTGTGAGCCATGCTTATGCAGCGGCAATCAGGGGTGGACGGATAGAGAAATAGTATTTTCCTTGATACTGTTAAACCTTGTAGGTGGGGATAGTGTGTCAAATGTAATGGTAGGGGGCAGTGGAAGACAGGCCCTGAACATAGGTCTGTCTCCACCGCTCTAAGTCTGTTATTTCCAGGTGATTGAGGCGCTGTACCATGCGCCGCTGTAGTAATAGTAGAGTTTGCCGTCGCTCATGGCTAAAATGGCGGTACCGTTGTAGTACCACTGAATGAAGTACATGCCACTTACGTCTGTGCCCGATGTTATGCTGCCCGTTGGATAACTGAAAAATGTATAGTTGGTAAGATAAAATGAGTTTATCGCGGCTGAGGCCTTGCTCAGGTCGGTGCGCCACTGTACGCCGAGGGAATACCACGCCCCGCTGTAGTAAAAGTACAGGTAACCGTTCGGCCATGCTAACAGGGCAGTCCCGTTTGTGTACCACTGGACGTAGTATGTGCCGCTTGTGTCGGTGCCTGATGTAATATCTCCTGACGCTGAACCAAAAAACGTAGAGTACAGTGCCCCGTAATAGTTAATATACGCTGCGGCGTACTGATAGTCTGTATTAGTAAATGCGGCAGTGACAGGTCTGTCTCCCTTTGAGGACGATACTAATACGCCGCATATGCCAAGCTGGGAATAGTCACACCCTGACCAGCCCGATACGTCATAGCCCGAGGCAGGGGTTGCTGTTAATATTACATATGTGCCGTCAGTAAAACCTGCCGAACACGTAGAGCCGCAGTTTATTCCCGTTTGATAGCTTATTACCGTACCTTGTCCGGTTTTGCTGACTGTAATAGTTCCAGTTTGCCCTGAGTTGACTGTTTGAACAATGTTTGGTGAGGTTGAGGCGTCATTTACCGCATCCCCGCCGTAGATTGCCGAGACAAAGTGGTCGCCGGTTGCCAGTGTGGTGGTGGTAAATGCTGCCTGCCCGTTTGCGTCGAGTGTAGCGGTACCAATCTTCTTCCAATCGTACTTGAATGTAACTGTACCGGTTGGGGATGTGCCGGTTACTTTGGCGGTCAGCGTAACCGATTGACCGTATGTTGATGGACTAAGTGAGGAGCTGACTGTCGTCGTCGTTGGTTTTGCCGTTCCAATGACTAGCTTCCCTATCTTGTTTGTTCCATATTCCGTAAACCAGAGGTTATTGTCCGGCCCCAGCGCTATATTAGTCGGCCAGCTTTGTGCAGTGGGTATGGGATACTCTGTAATAACGCCCGCCGTGGTTATCCTTCCAATGTTATTACCGCCTGGCTGAGTATTGTCGCCGCCGCTTTCAACAAACCAGAGATTGCCGTCCGGCCCGGCTGTTATCCCCCAGGGATACCCCCCCTGAGGCAAATCATACTCTGTAATGATGCCTGAAGTGGTCATTTTACCTATCTTGTTGGCGGCCATCTCGGTAAACCAGAGATTGCCGTCCGGCCCCAGGGTTATCCCGGTAGGGTAGCTGCCTGCTGCAATTTGATAGTCGTCAATGTTGCCTGATTTCGTACTAGAAAACTCGGTAACGGTGCCTGTGGGGGTAATCTTGCCTATCTTGTTGCCATAGGATTCAGTAAACCAGAGATTACCATCCGGCCCTAACGTGATGCCATTAGGCCAGAGACCGGTTGTGGGCAGGTTATATTCTGTAATAACCCCTGTAGGAGTAATCTTTCCTATCCTGCTTGCCCCTGATTCAGTAAACCACATATTACCGTCCGGCCCTGCTGTGATACCGTTAGGCCAAATCTGTGACGTTGAGTCATGTACTACGCCGGGTATAGGATATTCAGTAATAACCCCTGTTGGTGTAATCTTCCCTATTTGGGCAACATCTGATTCAGTAAACCAGAGATTACCATCCGGCCCGAGCGCTATACCCCAGGGGAAGGTCTCAGACGAGGGTATGGTATATTCTGTAATAGCACCGGCTGATGAGATTTTACCTATTTTATTACCATTTGTCTGGACAAACCATGTGTTGCCGTCCGGCCCTTTGGCAATAGCATATGGCGCGCCCCCTGAGTTAGTTACGGGATATTCAGCAAAAATGACTGCCGTTGTATCCCCTGTCTTTTCAGTAGCGCTTGCCGTGATAATCTTGCCTATCTTGTTGCTCTTCTTTTCAGTAAACCAGATGTTGCCGTCTGCCCCGGCTGTGATACCCATGGGTTCGCTATTTAGTGTAGGGATTGTGTATTCTGTAACTGTCCCTGTGGTTGTAATCTTTCCTATCTTGTTACTGTCTCTCTCAGCAAACCACAGGTTACCGTCCGGCCCTAAGGCAATACCCTGGGGCATACTAAGATACCCAGCATTAGGTAAGCTGTATTTTGTGAAAACACCTGACGTCGTTAACTTCCATATGGCGTTGTTCTGATAATCAGCAAACCAGAGATTGTTATCTGCCCCGACTGTGATACCATTTGGATAAGCAAGCGTTGCAGGGATAGCATACTCGGTGATAACGCCTGCCGTGGTAATCTTTCCTATCTTGCTGTTTTGTCTTTCGGTAAACCAGAGATTACCGTCCGGCCCGGTGGTTATATCGTTAGGCCAGCTTGTTGAAACAGGCAGTGAATACACAGTGACAACGCCCGCTGTGGTGATCTTACCAATCTTGCCAAGTCCTGGGGCGGTGAACCAGAGATTACCGTCCGGCCCAGATGTGATAGAGGTAGCTCTGTGAAACTTTGAAGGGAGCGGGTATTCTGTAATAACGCCTGCCGTAGTAATCTTGCCTATATTGTTGCCGTCGTTTTCAGTAAACCAGAGATTACCGTCCGGCCCGGTTGTTATCCCCATAGGGGTGCTGTTGGCCATAGGCAGGGTATACTCTGTAATGACGCCCGATGGAGTAATCTTACCGACCTTGTTACCATAGTATTCCACAAACCAGACATTGCCATCCGGCCCCTTTGTTATGCCAATAGGAGTACTCGACGACGTAAGCGGCGTGTCATACTCTGTAATTGTGGCGGCTTCCAACCCTGCTGCTATTAACAGTGTTAATAGCGCAGTCAGTAATACTGTGGCAAATGACCCTGCCGTCATAAATTTGTACTGCGATTTGCGCGGCAGTTGAATCCTTTTTTGATATGACATTACATCCTCCTTAACAAACTATTGTTTAGTAGATGAGAGAATTATCACATGAGTTCAAACAAAACCCACGCCCCTTCGTAACGCTTGTTATGAATAAACATTACCATAAATATGGCTTCTTAGTCAATGATTTCTGGTATAATACGCCGCATGAATAAAATCAGGTTTTTGAAGGCCGTTGACCGGGTTGTCGGCAGCGCCCTGTCATCAATAATAGTATCAATACTAAGGCTTATCGGGCGTGAATCTCTTTCTCACGGTACGTTAGGAAAAATCCTCGTCATTCGCCCCGGCGGGATAGGGGATGCGGTCTTGCTGCTTCCTGCCCTAAAGAAAATAAGTGAGCAAATCAGGGAGTTGTGTCCGGGCGCACAAATAGACATCCTCTGTGAGAAGAGAAATCACGGGATTTTTCAGTTATCAGGGGATATTAACCGAATCTATCTGTACGACAGAGGCATTGGGCTTATCAAATGCCTGAGAAACTCATATGATGCCGTTGTCGATACCGAACAGTGGCACAGGCTCTCGGCAGTAATTGCCTATCTCACACGTGCACGCGTGCGTGTTGGCTTTAACACCAACGAAAGAGGCGGGCTGTTTACGCATATGATTCCCTACAGCCACGACGACTACGAGGGGAAGAGTTTTTTTAATCTGATTGCACCGCTCATCGGCGTCAAGCCTTTTGACGGTGTGCCTGATGTGTTTATATCCGGCGGGGCCTTTATTGATTCTGGACATATTGAAATCTTCAAAACAGGGAAGACTATAGCAATAGCCCCCGGGGCCTCCGTCAAAGAGCGGAGCTGGGGTGGAGATAACTTCGGGCTTACTGCGCAGAGGTTATCTGAGCTTGGATTTAATATCGTAATAATCGGCTCACAGGCTGATAAATCAGACGCCGTAACGATAAAGGACTATTGCACAGGGGCAGTGGATTTCACCGGCACTACATCGTTAAAAGACACTGCCCCGCTTCTCAAGTCGGTAAGTGCGCTGGTATGCGCTGACAGCGGCATTATGCACATCGCATATGCCCTGGGCACACCAACGGTATCGCTCTTTGGCTCCGGCATCGAAAAGAAATGGGCGCCGCAGGGGAAATCGCACAGGGTTATTAATAAACACCTGCCTTGCAGCCCCTGCACCAAATTTGGATACACGCCGCCATGTGCTTCAGTTAAATGCCTGACGCAAATAACTGTGGATGAGGTTGTTGGGGAAGTTGTTGATTTACTTAGGATAGTAAGCTGTCTAGCTCCGTGCTGAAACGCATGGTGCCGGTGGAAAGAACCGACGCCCACTTGAGTGCCATCATGTTGTACTCTCTCATTTATATCGAAAGAGTACCTTTCCATTTGAAATACATAGATTTGCTTCTTTTTTAAGATTCTACGTGTTTAAAGTGTTTTTTGCCTACACCGCAAAGCGGGCACTTCCAGTCCTCCGGCAAATCCTCAAATTGTGTACCGGGTGGAATTTTGCTTTTTTTGTCGCCCTTTGCCGGATTGTACAGATAGCCGCAATTAGCCGCCTGACACTGCCACATATGTCCTCCTGAAGTTATAAATTGTTCCGCAAATGATTATATAACTAATAGTGTTTATTAGTATATAGCTCAAATTGGATTATGCAGGTCCCAAACCCAGCTTAACTCGTAGATATTTGTCCAAAAGTCCTTGCGCTCAATGTAACCGGCTGCCTTAAGCAGTGATTTATATCCGCCTTCGGCTGCGATTACGATAAATGGCCGGTGGGTGGCTGGGCGGGTGATTATGTTGTCGAACTTAAATACGGGTGCTGTTGCAAACGTAGACTCAGAGGTGCCGCTGATAAAACCGCTTACAGGGACGCCGAGATTCACAAGCATGTGATTTGTAATCAGGGCAGGGCGCTCAGTGCCCCAGATATACAGGGGACGGTCTGAACCGGTGACCGTATGCCTCAGATTATTTATATAACGCTTCTGATACAGCGAGTGTGCCCTGTGGGTCTCCTGTATGCCGCCGCTTTGTGAAAGAGACTGCGGGTTATGCCAATAGAGTCCGGTGAATTTGGGGATGTGAAGGAACTCGAAGCGCTCGCCCATGCGAAGCCAGTACTCCTGGTCGCCGTTTGCGGTATATGTCTCATCGAATTGTCCTATCCGGTCAGACACTGATTTCCGCCACATGGGGTGCGGCCCGATGCGGCAGTGCTTTAACAAGTCCTCGTAGTCATACTCTGGCCATACCATCGAGGGGGCGCCCGTGTGGCGCTCAAAGCTCTCGTGCGGTGTCTCTGTCATATATGAATCCCCGTATACAAGGGCAATATCGGGGCGGCTGTCCAGAGTGCGTGCCATGAGTTCAAGGGCATCGGCGGCAAGCCTGTCATTTGTGCTTAAGACTGTGACGTACCGGCCTCTGGCAAGTCTAAGCCCTATGTTCCACGCGGCGTAGATGCTGATTTTCTCAGCCGTTTTCACGTATGTAAGGTTTGGGTTATCCTTTTGAAACCCTGTGACAATTCCTTGTTCATTTTGTGGTGATGCGGCGTCTATTACGATTACCTCGATAGAGCGCCAAATCGACTGCTCTCTGAGGCCGCCCAGACACTCAGCGATAAACTCCTCAGACATGTACGAGGATATTATGACAGTTACGATATATTCGGCTTCATTCTCAGCCAACAGGGGGCTGACAAGGGTCTCCTTGTAGCGGGTCAGCTCAAGCGTCGCTGGCACAAGCGAGTCTGTCTTTAGCCGGACGTTTCCCGGGCTTAGTTTATTGATGAAATAACTATTAAACATGCTCCTTTGGCGCAGGGCGTCAACTGAGGTGTCCTGTCTGTATTTCAGAGCCCTGAAATTATCCTCATTGTCGGCGGCGTAAGTTATGGATTCGATGATTTTTTTGGATGTGAGCGCCTCCGGCGTCCCAAGATTCAGGCCGTTGAGTTCACTGGCGAGTTCTGCTAATTTGCCGCCTCTGATGACAGGCAGGGCAAGCGCCCCAGCCAGTGCGCTGAAAACGGTAAAATGATAGCGCCACGATATAGTTAACTTGCAGCACGAAAGCAGGGCTGTCATCTGCTCCGGCGTAAAGTATGTGTTTGGCACTATAATTGACCGGTGCTTCATGAATGACGCCGTTTTGAGGGCGGCCTCTTTGTCAAAAAACTCGCCCTCTCTGGTCTCGTTGCAAAAAAACGCTATCTGCCAGTTTAGCTCACCGGCTGCCCAGTCCAGAGCAGCGGCGGTCTCTGTCTTAATTGTGTCGTTGTCCTTCCAGTTTTCGTTGACAATGTTGACGCCAAGAACGGGGACGCCGTCTTTTACTCCAAGCGATGAGAGATAATCGGCTGCCCACTGCGTATCAACACCGTGCGTTGGTGTAAGCCATGCCAAATCTGCCGCCGCAAGGCAGCGTCCTGGTTCTACACCGATTGCAAGGAGATGTTTCCTGCTTTGAGCTGCCCGCACTGTCCATGAGTCAAATGGCAGAAACCCGGTGTTGAATAATTGAATGGCCCCCGCTGAGTGGAGCCTGTCTACGCCGATGCCGACGGCGTGAATGGGAACTCCGCGTGCGTGGCAGAGGGCGTACTTGCTGCCAAGTATACGTAAAGGCCACTCAAGCCCGTGCATCTCCGTCACTATCGTAGCCCCGACAATCAGCACATAATCTGCCGCAAGAGAGGCGGTGTTACAGGCGTCAGTGTCGGCGTAATTAATATACCTGTACGAAGGGGGCAGTTGAGAAATGGCCTCAGACGCGGCGTCCCAGACCTCAATGGTTGTGCCGTCCGGCAGGGGGTGAAGCGATAAGAACCCTTGCATCATGGCCTCATCACCAATGTTACCGGCTGCAAGTCCAGAGAATGTTACATGAATTTTCATCAACGAGGGCGGTTGTTTAAGGCGTATATCTCAGCGTGCAAAATCCGAATTTCTCTTTAGAGCTGGCAATGATTTCAAAACGGGGGTCGCTCTGCACGTCAATAAAATTCTTATAGTGCTTAACATGGTAAATATCGTCAAGCGCTATGACGCATGGCCCTTTGATGAGCGATAGTACGTAGTGAAACTCAATTGTGCCAAGATGCCCGGCACTATCAAGCATGACAAAGTCTGGCCGGTAGTCGAATTCCTTTAGAAAAACGCCAAGCAGGTCATCAGGTACGCCGTCAAATGATACCTCGCTGAAGTAATTTTGGGCGCGTACATTTTCAGGATGGTCGATAAAGACATCTGTGAATTCTACATTTTTCACGAACTTCTCTTCAATCTCGTCTATAGGCGGCAGGTATTCACGCGGCAGTGAGAGGCCGTTGACGAGAGTTACATAGTTAATCAGGCCGTTATTGGTGAGATTTTCAAAGGCCGTGTTGTGATGCAAGGGGTTGACTTCGATAGAGTAGAACTTATGACCGGTAATCCGGCACTCCTGCAGCGCTGAGGCTATGACAGTAGTTGAGCCAACGCCGCAGTATGTACCGGTTTCGACTAACCGCTGCGGCCTGAGGGTCTTAAAGAGAGAATGGATATGGCGAGAAAACTCAGACTCAGCCGCCATCTGCATAAGATTAGCAGAGGGGTCAAGCTCCCCGGCCACTTTTAAACGCTTATCAGCTTCCATCATCCCAGCTATCATAGCACAGCGGAGGTAGTGGCCGCAACCTGTCCTTTACGGACAACGATATTGTGGACATATTTCATTAATGTGCTGCTTGATGACCTCTTTAAATTTTACGTTTTTGCCGTTGTCTAATGTGATCATTTATTCTATTATGGATACATAGTTATTCCGAATTCCCTAATATTCGTATTTTCTTGCCGGTTAAGGCGATTTCCTTGATGAGCTTTTCGAGCTTCCCTTCATGTTCAGCATGAGCAACCATGATTTCGTCCGCAATATCTGCCATGATGCGGTTTCTTGTGGCTGCGGTATCTGATGTGGGACGCGTTACCGAATCATTAAAGGGTGAAATAATGAGCAGCCGCCCGTTGTCCAGTGCATTTTGAATTTCAGGTTTGATAAGCTTTATCATCCCGCGCGCCAGTACCATTATCATTGGCTGTGAGCCTTTCAGGAGATAGTGGAAGACATCCTTCTCTATTACAGAATGAAAGCCCGACATAACGCAGTTGCCTTTGTCCCTTTGTTCAATAGCCCAGTCGTATGTTTTCAAAATTACGACTGAGGGACATCGCCGCGAACAGAGGAATGCTATTTTGTGATGATTCAAAATTTCTCTGTTGCCAAGTGTGTTTTGATAAATCATCGACTTAGGATTTGATAATGTTTACCACCGCGTTGACAACCTCAGCGGTTTTCCCGACATTGAGCGCGCCTGCCTTGTAGAGTACGATATGGCTGTCGGCGGTGAATATTCTGTTTGGGCGGATGTTGCTCATTTGCTTCAAGCCGCCGCTCACGAAGTCAGCGTAGTTTAAAGGTACTGCGTAGTTGTCCCTTACGGTCTGGCTTGTTATCTGGCAGAGAATCAAATCGTCCTCGTTGACTCCGGCAATCACAAGTGCTGGATGGCGCTTTGACTGTGTTAAGTCTGAAAATGGGAATGGCACTACCACGACATCGCCCTTTACAAACTTCGCCATGCCTCTTCCTCTTCAGGGCGTAACCAGTCCTTACCAAGCGATGATTCGCTTGCCGAGGCTATAGCTATACCCTCTCTGGTAATCTTTGCCTTGAGGAAATGGACGAAATCCAGCACCTCGTCAATGTAAGTCTCCGGCATCTGTTCAAGCTCTCTCACGAGCAGTTCCTTCTTGCCCATAGCACAATACCTCCAGTTGTTCTAACAATCTTTGCGCTTTCGCCCGCGTTTGGATTCGAGCTGCTTTAGTTCTTGTTCAGCCTCTATAAAGTGTTCCTCAACCGTGGATGGTTCATTCATAATTTCTTGACGGTATTTATTATATTCTTCGTGGGCTTTCTCAAGAGCCTTATCATGGCTGATACATCCGGCATGGGTTAGAATGTCACGTCCTGTAAGCTTCATAAATTCGTCGAGTTTAGTAATCCAGTCCCGCATGGTCATGGGCTTTCGGTTAAGTGCCTGCAATTCTGCAAAATCCAGATACATGGAGACAATTCGGTTCAGTATATCGAGTTCCGCCTGATTCAGGTAATTCTTGGCAACTTCGACGTCCATTTTTTTTAATGATTCGCCGGGCCAGTTTGTCATGCCCATGTGCGGTTGAGCGGCATCCGCCCTGTTATAAATCACCTCTGCCGCCGTATGTCCGTGGGCTGCCCAGTGCATTTTATTCTGTATAACCATGAAAAACTTCTTTGAAACATCGGTTTTGGGGTCATAGTCTATACTTGTAGAGTAGATGTCAAGCACTTTGCGCCAAAATACCTTCTCAGAGGAGCGAATATCCCTGATACGGGCGAGCAACTCATCGAAGTAGCTGCCTCCGCCCGACTGTTTGAGCCGTTCATCGTCCATCGTAAAACCCTTGATGATATATTCGCGCAGCCGCTGAGTTGCCCATTGGCGAAAGTGAGTGGCAACATGGGATTTTATACGATAGCCTACAGAGATAATCAAGTCGAGATTATAGTATTTCGTGCGATAGTTCTTCCCGTCATCGGCAGTTATTAAGAATTCCTTAATAACTGAATCAGGCATAAGCTCCTGTTCTTTAAAGATATTTTTGACGTGTATATTGATATTGGGCACTGACGTCTGAAAAAGCTCCGCCATCTGTTTTTGATTCAACCAGACGGTCTCCTGCTGTAAGCGCGTTTCTATGCGCACACGCCCATCACTGGTCTGATATATCAGAAACTCGGTTTTTGCTGGTAGATTGTTGTTTTCTGTCATATTACGCGTCCTCCGCGTTTAACATCTACTCTGTGCCATCCTCTTCGATACCCATGCGGTATTTAATGTCATAGTTGATGATGAAGTCAAGCTCCTCGTCGGTAAAGCCGTAATGCTTCGCCAGTGCCTTGTCGATTTCGTCGATGATTGGCTTGGAATATCTGGGGAAATATTCATCATAAGCAACTCGCCCTGTTGTCTTGTAAGTGCATTCCTTTCTATTTGAGTGTTTCGACAAATCGTTCATCAGCATCGCATTAAGAGTACTTATTTTATCCTTAATATTCTCATTCATTTTATCGAGACTTGAGGGGTAATGATCTATCTCACGCATGTTTAGATGACGGCAATCAGAATGAATGATAAACCACCAGTAGAATAATGAGCTATTCATCATGGCTGCAAAAACTGATGCGTCTTTCATGGTATATAAACATAAACTCTTTACCTGAACGGATAATTGCTCACCATTTCTTTCATTCCAGAAATAAGGTTTAAAATCCATTGCTCGAATCCAATATTGGGGAGAATTATGAAAATAAATACAGTACCGTTCCTTATTTTGAAAATGCATTACAGATATAGCATAATTATTAAGTAATCTACGAGTATTTTTTGCGATAGATGAGCCGATTTTCGGAATATAGCCGTCAGCAATGAAGTTCGTTACTTCATTATAACAAATCGAGTTAAACAAATATTCTCTTGTTTCTGAATACCATCGCATATAATTTGTGGAATATATCTCTTTATTGTTTTTCCCGCAACACGTAATAAATATGGTTGTCCTAATATGTTCAAGTCCATCAAAAAGCCTTGCTGGTCTGTCATCATACGTTGAAAACCAAATAAATTTATTGTTTCTTAGCAAAAGTTGTTGTACGGAAATCATTCTATCAGTGCATACAATGGGAAGCTGAACAATCATACCACATTTGCCATGTTGTTGAATTATGCCATTCCCCAATTCAATAACATAAGCATAGAGATTTCCGCATGTTTCAGTTGTATAGTTTCTTATTTTGTACAATGTTTTGACCTTAGAATACTCCACATACGGCGGATTCCCTATAATCACATCGAACCCACCTTTTTCATGGACTATTTCGTAAAATTCCGCAAACCAGTGAAAGGGCTGATGGGTGTCCTTCCAATGTTTTAAATCGTCCTTATTCCCCGTGTCTTTTCCATAAAGTTGTGCCTGATATTCGTCGAGTTTATCATTAAGCCTCTTGAGCCTTGCCTCTAAGTCCTGTTTTGCTCCGCTTGAGGATGGGCTGTCAGTAACCAGTTGGGAATCCTTAAACCTCTCGAAAGCAAGTTTGATGGTCTCTGCCTGTTCCTTAATGTCCTCAATTTCCTTCTTAAGCAGCGTGGAATTGAGCAGATGTCCCTCGACTGCCTTCTCTACATCCTTGAGTGCTGCAAATCCAACAAGTGTATTCCCAGCGCGGATATTAAAGTCTATATCGGGCAGGGGTTCAAGTCCGAAGTTTGGTTTTTTATCATCAATTTCGACGGTGGCCGCGAGCTTCAGAAACAGTCTGAGCTTCGCCGTCTCTACGGCCTCTTTCATTATGTCCACGCCATAGAGATTTCTGAGGATTATGGACTTGTAGATAAAATACTGGCGGTTTGGGTGCTTCTCAAGTTCATCAAACACATCCTTGTATTTACCCTTGTGCCCCTCTCTGAAACCCTCCATGCGCTGGATACACGCCTCATACAACGGCTCAAGTACATTGAGCGCGGCAAACAGAAAGGCCCCGGAGCCGCAGGTGGGGTCAAGCACCGTGATGTTTGAAATTGCCTTGTAGAAATATTTGAGCAGTTCAGGGTCGTCCGTGTTCTCTATTACATCCTGGGCGAATTGACGGATGTTCAGGTTATATGTAATGAAATCGTTTATCTCATGTATCTCTTTAGCCGCAATCTTGCCGATAATTTCTTTGTACCGCTTCCTTCGTTCGACAACCTCACGCCATATCTCAGTCGGCAGGGCATATCCGGACGGGGCAGGCTTGTTCCATAGTTTTCTGCGCTCAATAAGATTCGGCTTCGTGGTATCAAGCCCGGCGGCTATCTCATCTGGAAGAGGATTATTTATGCCGTGCTTGACGGCGTCATAGATATATGTATCATGTGAATCATGGAGCAGTCTCCAGACAGCCGAATTTGAGGCAAGCCCTTTTGAATAGTTACGCCTTACCTCATCGAATATAAACGGGATTATGCAGTTCTTGCTTATATAATCTGTTATGTCCTCTTTAGTATAGTACGCGCCCATCGATGCCCTGTCATTGATGTACTTTTCAAAGATATAGCCGATGACATCGGGATTAATATCCTTCCCTGATGACGTAACACGGGTGTCGAGATGCCATTCGTACTGATCAAAGAATTTGAATATCTTCTCGAACGCCTCATCCGCTATCTCTATGTTCTCATAGTTTATTTCTATTTGATGAACGTCGAACAGACCGCCGTTGAGATAGGGGACTTTGCCAATCTCCTTGGTCAACTCAGGCGTTCGGCTGCTTGAGCCTAAGCCTTTATGGAAAAGAACGAGCAGGAAATTGCGGTAGAAAGAGTAGAACTTGTCCTTGCCTTTTTTTTCCTGAGTGGCGGTCAGCTTGTTTCCGAGGTAGTTTCTATCGTCATTTAGGAAGCCCTTTTTCTGGATAAAATATATAAACATCAATCGGTTTAACATCAGGGATGAGTACCAGTCTTTGTCAACTACCTCGCCAATGCCTTTTATGAATTCACGGAAGGCCGCGTGTTCCTTCTTGAACTGGTCGTAAAACTTCTTGGTAACTCTTTCGGCGTTGGTATTGAAGCCTTCCCGTACCCTTGACATAACGTCAACGATGCCGATTTTATCCTCATCGTCTAAGGAAAAGAACAGTCCTTTAAGTGTCTGAAAGAGCTGCTCCGGCTCCTGATGTGAATAAAAATGCCGCTCCCGCATGACCACAGGCCTGCCGTGCTCCCTGATGACAAGCTGCCAAACCTGACGAGTCTTTGTGGAATCGCAGTAGATTATCAGGTGTTCGAAATAATCTTTCGTAACTAGGTTGTCTATTTTTTTGCGTATATTGTATGGGGGACATGTTGTGCCGCTTATCGGCGAACAGACAAAAACAGGAAAATCCCTCTTTTCGGCTGCGGCCTCAAGAGCAAACTTATAACCATCTATTTCACGTTCTTCACGTTTCTTGGGAAAATTGTCCCACCCAAGCTCATTGAAAAGCCTTGCAAACTGGAATTCTTTAATCAGCTTGTTGAAGGTTTCCCTGCTTATGGACATATTATTCCCTCTGCCCTTAGCCCCATAGAACAGATAATTTGCGGCTCTTTGTTTGTATGCTCATCTTCGGCAGAATTACAGAGTTTGTCATCTTCTCTTAGGGATACGACAAGGTCAGCGAGGTCTTCGTCCGAAATGCCGGTCTTGAGCTGCCTGTTTATGGTGTCTTTTGCGAATTCCCTCAATGGATATTTGTACATATCGTCTATTGACCGTTTTATGGGTTCGTTTACGAAAAGCGTACCTTTATATTCTTCGTAATAACGACTGAGCCGCATGTATGCCCTGTAACGAGCGCCTGACTTCTTCCCAAGCTGCCCGCCAATATCCTTCTCGACTTTCTTGATATGATCAACTCCCTGTTCGACAAGTTTGTGATGGCTCTCTATTTTCGCAAGAGCAGGGGTATTGGCCTGACACTCTGCGGCCTTTAATATCGCCAGTTGGGATTGCGTTACAATACCGCCGTCTTTATCTACCCATGCCATCACGTCATTGTCATCGGCGGTTCTCATATAAACGACAACGCCTTCCTTGTGATGAGCGGCAGATTTCTTATCGGATTCGGCGCGGCTCAACACTTTTGTTCCATATACGACATTGGGCATATCTGGTATCGTCTTTTTCAGCGATGGGTCTGCGTCTGTGGCGTTTTTCCAAATCTGATAGGCATAGGACGCCAAATCCACTTCGGTATCCTCATCATCATCCAGCATTCCATGCCTCTCGTTATAAAAATCATGGATAATGACGGGGTCGCCCTCGAAGAAGACCTCATCCGCCCCGACAACCTCGGCATTGTCCGTTATACGTTGTTTTAGTTTGCCCCTTAGATGTATGATATGCTCGATTCCATCTTCGGGAAGGAACGAATAACAGAGAATCTTCTTGGACTTCTGACCGATTCTGTCTACGCGGCCTGCCCTTTGGATAAGCCTGATAATCGCCCACGGCAGGTCATAGTTGACGATAATATGCGCGTCTTGCAGGTTTTGTCCTTCGCTGAGGACATCGGTTGTTATAAGAACCCTAATCTCAATGGGAGAGCCGATGATTTCTTTCTTTTCGTTACTCTCTGGACTGAAACGGTGGGCAAACTCAGTTGGATTGCCGCTGCCGCCTGTTACGCATTCAAGGGCTGTAACGCCGCGGCTCCTTAATTCGCTGCTTAAATATCGGGCGGTATCGGCAAACTGGGTAAAGATGAGCAGTTTTTCACTGGCGTGTTTTTTGGCGCATAAGTCATACAGTGCGTTTAACTGTCTGTCCTGAGTTGGAACCCATTCCCTTATAAGCATGATGATTTTGATTATCTCCCGGCAATCGTGTATCAAATCTGATTTAAGGTCTTTACTAAAGAAGCCGCAGCGTATCCAGTCAAACTTTTTTTCATCAGAACTCATCAGCTTATAGACCTTTTCAGCCTGAGCGTAATATTCGTTTTCATCAGTAGGTATTTTGATAGAACCGGCGTCTGGTAAACCTTCAATATCGGCGTCGCTCAAGTATTCATCAAGGAGATTTACCTCATTTTGACCGATAGGGATTGCCAGTCCTTTGTCGAGCGCATAGACGTGTATGAAATTACGCAGTACATGTCTGGCTAAAGACAGAAAAAAAGAGTATCCACTGCTCTCTAACCTCTTGAACAGATTCGTCCGGCAGAAACCCATAAGCCTTCTACCGGCGCGGGAGAGATTATCCTGAATCCGCTGTTCATCTTTCTCAACCTTTAGCGTTGTCTTGTCATTCAGGTAATTGCCGAGGCCGTATCTTGGCAGTTTGAGATTGTTGATGATTAGGACGACATATTCTGAGTATAATCTCGCGTACTGGTCATTTTTATCTTTAGGGTCGAACGGATATTCAACTTTCAGTGGAATCCTGTCTGAAAAGTACGAGCGCTTCCCGTCTGCGAATTGAAGATATTTCCTGCCGCTTTGTGGGTCTGTCCCGGCATAGTTCTGTTTTATAAAACTCCTTGGACGGCGAACCATATAGAGCCGCATCAGTTGACGCCAGTCATCGGCATGCTCACTTTTTTCAAACGCGGGAAGGGTAGTAATGGAGCATTGATGTTTTGCCATAAATTGGACTTTGCCTCCAATCTGAGCAATATATTTCTCAGGACTTACGCCAAGGTCGCTTTCCTCATCGATGAACAGGCGCAGCTGACTCGAAAGGTCAAGGTAGGTCTTGTTGTATGGCGTTGCGGACAGAAGGATTACCTTACTCTCGTTATCCTTGATATACTCATGTATGGCACGGTAACGCCTGCCTTCTCTGTTTCTGAGGTTATGGCTCTCGTCAATGATTATCAGACGAAACCTTCGAAAATTTTGCAGCTTCGATTGTACCTCGGTTATGGAGAGAACTTTGGCTCTGAGTTGGTAATTATGGGCGTAACCCTCCCACATATCTACAAGATTCTTTGGACATATGATCAGCGTTTCAAAGTAAAAGTCCTCTTCGAATATCTTTGCTATAGCGGTTGCCGTAAGAGTTTTCCCTAAGCCAACGACATCGCCGATTAATACTCCGTTACGCTTGTACAGGTAGTGGGCAGCAATGGAAACCGCTTTTTGCTGAAAGTTGTGGAGTTTGTCTTGAAGAAGTATAGGAATCTTGAATTCTGTTAGACCGGTACGGGCTTCACGGGAAAGGTGATATGCGATTTTCAGATATATATGGTAAGGTGCAATGAGCCTGTCGGCAGCCCATGAGTTATCGATTATTTCAACCAGCTCGTCCGATATATCTATACAAAATCTTGCATTCCATCTATCCTCGAACCACTTGGTGAGTTTCACTGCGGCATCCTGCTCAAGGACATCGACATTTAACTCGCCTTGCCTGGAAAGCCCTGCAAGAGTGAGGTTGCTGCTTCCAATGTAGCCTATGATTGGGGCGATAACGTCATCACGGAAAAGAAGGTAGAGCTTGGCATGGAGCGGATAATCCATGAATAGCTTGACTACTACTTTCTTATCCTTAATCTGCCGTGATAATTTGCGCAGCCCTAATTCGTCCTTTTCGGTTGGAATTCCTATTGTCAGTTGGTCTTTAAATTCCTGTGCCAGCTTCTTTCTGTTTTTAGAGGCAGTATTGTTATCAATCTGGAGTTCTTCATTTTTGCTGTAATGTTCCCTAAGAATATCGGAAGGGGATTTTTGCATTCCTACCAGCAGCCTGCAGCAATGCCCTTCACCACTTTGAAAGCTGTCGATTTGGTCGGCGACTTGACCCCAGCCTCTTAGATTGAAGTACCCGACACAGAAATCGCTTCTATAAGAGACCTCAAGGGTATTGTTCAATCCCTCTATCAGTTTATTTTCTATGTTATCGAAAATTTTAGGCAAAAGAATCCCTGACGAATAGAGAGAGCCACAGCAAGGCCGGTTTCTATCACCGCTGTTGTTATGATGTTCAGTATTGTAAGAAATGCTGTCAGTATAAGATTCATATATCCTTTTTGTACACACTCTATGATATATCCGCCTTTTACGTTACTTTGTAAGCGTCAAGTTGACCACATCTTTACACAGCAAACGCACTATATGCCAATTGTTGTCATATCAGTGTCAGACTAATACAGCATTCTAATGCAATTCTTTTCTATATCGCCCATGCCACTGTTATACCATTTTTGCGGGGATAAGTACAATGAGGCCACTGGCCATAAATCCACCTAAGCCATGGCACCATACGTCCACCCCTGAACGAGGTTCCTTCTTTTATTGATGTTGAATCAAGGGAAATGACGGGCGGGGCGAAGAGTTGGTGAATCACGGGGGGGGTTGTCATGTCTGCCTTCAGTGTGCTATCATCAAGCAATTATGCCTGTAAATAGCGATAAACTCTTCTGCGCCAAAAGGCAGTGCTATAAATATATAGAGGTCTGTAAGCGCTGCCGGTATGTGCAGAGATGCAGCGACTACGCACAGTACATCCAGCCGTCCTTATTAGGGGGCAGGAATGCGTGAGCCTGAGAAATCTAAGCCCAGCCGCTTATTAAAGGTGGATATGCACGTCCACACACACCCGTATTCACCATGCAGCACCACCACTGCGCACGAGGCAATTGAAGCTGCCATTAACTCAGGAATTGATGTCCTTGTCTTCACCGACCATGATACTATCTGGTCTCAGAATGAGATAGAGGACTTGCAGCAGTGGGCCGGGGCGCAGCTTCGCCTTCTGGCAGGTATAGAGGTATCGTGTCTCGAGGGGCATTTCCTCGTTTACGGGCTGGATAAGGTAGAAGGTCTGCGGTATAATATGTCTGCCCACGACCTTATCCATATTGCACGCAGACACAGCGCCGCCGTTGTCGTGGCACATCCGTTTCGTTTCAGCATGGAAAATGGAAAATACTGTTATAAACTTGATGTTGACGCTGTGGAGGTTGACAGCTCAAACACCACACAAACGGCAAGGCAATATGCCGAGAAACTCGCACAAGATAGAGATCTGCCGCGCATCTTCGCAAGCGACGCCCACAGCCCGCGCGACGTAGGCAGCTACTACACCCTGCTGCAGCCGCCGATTGACACAATCTCAGACCTCATCCGCGAAATAAAAAAGGCAAAGCCCTAATAATCAGCCAAATAATCAGACAGTTACGTAATCCTGACCCTGATAGAGCCTCCGAGTTTTTTCAGCGGCGCGGTGTCATCAATTATCCTGCCAATAGGGTTAACAGCAGATGCGGCACGAGGTTCATCGCCTGTGCTTGCTGGTGTAGGCCCGAAAAAGAAACATAATGCGCTGCCAACCGGCCATATCGCTATCTCACCTATATCCATCTCATCTTTTGCATCAGGTGTGAGCTGCGCATCAATGCCGCAATCGCCGTAATATTCCTCACCCCAGCGCGACATAGTTAAGTCCATCGGCAGAAGTTCAGCAAACTCAACTGCTGTAACAGATTCGTTCAACGCCCCGCGCAGCCTTAAATCCCCTGTAGTTATCAGTATCGTCTTTGACATGTAGTACCTCTCTTACGCAACAAGCAGTTCAAATGGTATTGGCTTACCGACCATTCCAATAGTCTTACTCACGTAGAGTTTTTCTATGCCGATAACCTTGCCATCCTTGTTTTTCTTGAGTATTACACCATCTCCAGCCTCTTCACAGATATGCTCATCCTTTGGGTCTGCAAACCAGATATCCAACGTGTCGAGTTCCTTATGATAATAGAGCGTTACCTTGTCCATACCGTCTCACCTTCCTTTTTCTTATCAGCTGGGTATGTGGTTATTACAAACCCAGAATCTGCCGTGTGTTTTACAACCACACAATATAGTCTTTCAAGGCTCTTGTAATAGAGGAAAATATCCTTATCTGTTTTGCTCACCCTGATTTCATCAGGGAACTCAAGAACAGACTTAACAACATCCTCCTTCCCCTGCATGACAGGGTGCTTGATTGTAACGATATAGCCCCAGTATTCGGCTGTTGTCCTGACATCTACACCAAGTGGTGTGCTAACCGAAAAGAGGAGTTCCATCTCTCATTTATACTAACACGTGCTACGACATTAACACAATAGCATGTTTGAAGCGGCCTTAGAGGTTCAGCAAACTATTAGCTGCTGTAACACGCATGTTATAAGCCAGAGTAATGTGTGGACACATCCTATTATATTTGCCCTGAGTCATACATTCACTTATTTTGTAATTCTGCAGGCACATGACATTATAATAAAATAATAGAAATATTTACAGTGTTAGACAGTTTTATGTGTAATAATGTACAATATAGCCTGAGGAGACATTTGGCGAGCCAATAAGCAATGGAACAGGATCATTACGATATGATAGCCGATTATATGGAGAAAGGATTCTTGGACAATATTATTGATATGTTCAGGTATGAACCTGACATCTATCCCGTTGCTGCAAGGCTGATAAGCGATGAGCGGATGCGTGTGCGACTTGGGGCAATAGCCCTGCTTGAGTCGTTGGTTGATATGAACTTTGTCTATCTTGAGGCGGTTGCCAACTCCATAGCGCCACTCCTGAAATCAAAAGGTGTGCTTATCAGAGGTGACGCGGCCTACAGTCTGGGCATAATAGGTGACGCCAGGCATATACCTCAACTGCAGGACTTGTTAGACGACGAAATCCCAGATGTAGCTGAATCAGCCATGGACTCAATCGAGGCAATACGACAAAGGATAAACCCCTTGCACCTAAGCGAAATGGGTATATAAGATTGGATAAAATAACTGAACCATTATATGTTATCTCCGCACTGGTGCTGTTTGCAGTGGCGGCAGCGGCAATATTTATATATCTGAAGAGAAAGGAAAAAAAAGAGGCATTTGAAAAAAACTTTGAAAATGCCGGTAAACTCTTCGATGAAAGCAAGTCATCAAAGGCACTGCAAGGACATATCGATGTCCTGGAGGAGATAAACAAAAAGAACAACCCCCTGCTCTATGCACAGGTGAATCATCGTATTGGAATCTGCTACAGGCGGCTTGCCGAAGAAGGGGAAAACGAGAAGAACCTCACATTAGCAATAGAGGCATATGAAGAGGCCCTGTCGGTTTATACTGTGGGAGAGGCGGGAGCTTTGCTAAACGGCGAAAGTTCACCCGACGAATATGCCATGATATGGTTTGACAAGGGCAATGCCCTGTGGGCGCTGTCGGAATTGAGAGACGAGCAAACAAATATTCAAAATGCCATAAACGCTTACGAGCAAGTCCTGAAAATTTATAACATAGAAAACAACCCTGTGAAGTACGGCACTGTTCAAAACAGCCTCGGCCTCGCTTACTGGGAACTGGCCGGACTATCTGACAAAGAGGAAAACCTGTCAAAAGCGGCAGTCGCATACGAAGAGGCCATAAGAAGCGGGACGTTCGATAAATACCCTGAAGAATGCGCTGAGATTAACCATAACGTTGGGCTGGTTCTGTGGGAACTGTCCACACTCAAAGACAGAGGACAAACCCTGGCAAAGGCAGCCACCTTCGTCGAGGCAGCCGTAAAACTGATAAGCATGGACGCAGCCCCTGTCCAGTATGCCATAGCACAAGACCATCTTGCAGGCATTTATGATGACTTATCAGAGACCGCAGACCAGACTGATAATTTGCTCAAGGCCGCCGCAGCCTATGAGGAGGCCCTAAAGGTTCGTACCCCTGTCGAATATCCAACTGAGTACGCAGCTCTGAAAAATAGCCTGGGAAGCACACTTGGGGCATTAACTGACAGCGGTGGCAGTGAAGTGTATATGATGAGAGCAGTCTCGGCATTTAAAGACGCCCTTAAAATATACACACCTGAAGACTACCCGAAAGACTATGCAATGACTATGAACAACCTTGGCAATGCACACGCGCTCCTTTCAGAAAAACAAGAGGCAGAGGGGAATCTTAAACTGGCCGTCTATGCATTCAAAGAGGCACTAAAAATATACTCACCGGAGGAATTTCCATTAGAGTACTACCTTACACAAAGCAATCTCGGAAACGCCTTCCTGACCTTGTCTGATGTGTGCGACAAGGAGGAAAACCTGATGAAGGCAGCACGCTCATATGAAAAGGCATTGAAAATCGAAGTCACAAACCAGTTCCCACTTAAATACGCCCAAACACAGTATAATCTTGGAGCTGCCTGCTGTGCCCTGTCCAATTTGCAAAACAAAAAAGAAAATCTCAACAAGGCCGCATATGCATTTGAAAAGGCTATGAACATCTACACCGCAGATGAAAATCCTGTGAAGTACTCAGAGATAAAAAATAAACTTGATACCATCCTTCAAAGCCTCACACTGATAGGGCAATAGTAGCCTGCTGTGTGCCGTAACGTGAGATATGTGCGGGCTTACCCGTTGTCCCCATGAAGATTACATCAATCATTCTGAGCCTGCCTGATGATGCGCTCATTTTGCGTACAATCTGGTATTAAGGATGATGCAAGTTCAGGGTGAGATATTCTCCAGCAGATGTCTTAGTTTGAGGGGGTGTCTGGACACCGCATAGGGTGCAGTGTCCAGAATATCGCCTGCGCAGGCTATGGGTTGGGAGCTTTATTTTTTAGGTTCTGCGGCATCCTTAGAGGCGGCTGCCGGGTCGTCAGAAAGCAGTTTCTCGATAAGCGGCATGTTGGCGCCATCGACAAACGTTCCATTTATTATCAGGAGCGGCGTTCCGGTAACTCCTGCACTCTCACCAATGGTCTTGTGGTCTTTGAGCAGTTCTTCAACCTTTGGGTCTTTGCAAATTTCAAAGGCCTCGCTGTCATATTTGCCGGACATTACATCCTCAAGGGCCTTTTTCTTGTCCTCAGCGCAGAAAATAAACTTGGCCTTGTCTGCGGCCTTTGGGTGAAGCTGCGGTATGGGGAATAAAAAGACATACCTTGTGATGTCGCTTCGTGAAGCAAGATACGCCGCAGCCTTTCTGCAAAATGGACAGTCAGGGTCAGTGAACTCAACTACGGTATGCTTGCCGCTTCCAAACTTCAACGCCTTATCAAGAGGCATATTTTTGAGTTTTACCTCCCTGAGCTGGCGTTTTCTCTCAGCAGTAATGCTCTTCTTTTCCTTCGGCGATACGATCTCACCGAAAATTAAATAGCCGGTTATGGGATCGAAATAAACAATCTCGTTCCCCTTAACAATCTCATAAAGCCCCTTTATCTGGCTCTCTTTAACGCTGTCAGGTTTAACATCAGGGAATACCTCGTTAATCTTATCTTCTACAGAGCTGGCCCACACCGTCTGGACGCACATAACACATAACAACACACTTAGCAGCACACTCAAAAGTTGCGGTGTCTTTAACTGGTTTAACATCTTCTTTCTCCTTAAATGTTAGTTTGATATACCCGTGGCTTTCTTTATTTCCTGAAGCCTGTTAATAATGTCGTCCTGAAGCTCTTTCATTTTGTCGAGATTGCTCCATGCCGAGAGAATCAGCCAATTCAGCGAATGGTCGATAGCGTCTTCTGCAACCCCCCTTCCCGACAGGCGCTGCAAGGCATCAAACACTGATGATACATCCCTGAACGAGTTTTCAAATTGGTCATACCCTCCGTCACTGCCCTGCCCTGCAGGTATGTCAAACCGCTCGATGCTTTCCATGCCATTACGGCTGCTGTCAGCATCATCTTTCCCATCCATTTTCCCATCCATCGGCCGGGTGTCCATATCCATGCCTCCTTGTGACGACAAAACTTGTGACGACGTAATTAGAGAAGTAAGATATATTACAATCCCATATTTACATCTTACAATCTATTTTTTAAAAAGTCAAGCATTTTTTCTTGATATAATTATTTATTGAAAATAATTGCTGTTTCTGTTATAATTTGCAATGGCTCGTGAAAGAGACGGAGTGCAGCGGGAGACTTTCTCAACGAGGTTGAATCCGGAACTCCTGAAAAAGTTGAAATACCTTGCCGTCGGGGAAGGTAAAAAGCTCAACGAGTTAATTGAGGAGGCCGTTGTCCTGTTGCTTGATGATTATAAAAGGCGAAAGGGCAGACTTTTCGATTAAAGCCCGATTAAAGCTATGTTACTTTTCTTCCAGTCTGATACACTGCGCTGCGGCATAGCACAGCGTACCTCTATATGTCAGATTGAGCCGGGCATTACAGGCTGCCAGAGCATACTATCACATCTGGTCGTTCATAAATAGGGGTATTAATTTCAGTATTGCTCCAGTCTGGAATCTCTGTCAGAGGAATGCCGGCTGTATAGTCTATATCCTCATATTTTTTAAACATATTGTGCTGTAGTGCTATGGACAGGGTTGCGGCGGCCCGTTCTTTGGGGTTGTCTATATCATATGGCGTCTTGTAATCGATATTAAAGACATCATTTGCATTAATGAGGATTGCCTCTTCTTTTTCAGTCTTCGGGGTAATAAGATAAAACTTTGGCGCTGACAAGTACTGAGGTCGAACCAGCATGTATGTCTTTATTCTCATCATATTGCCTCCATGCAGGAATGATAACACAATAGCTTGTTTCAAATCAAATTGCTAAGATACCGTTACATCTAAGGCTATCGATTGCCTTCAGGTTAGCGCAGTGGATATCTTCGGATAACCTTATTCTGGCATCTCTTTATACATAATAAAACCAGCCGCGGCAAACATGATAGGTATAATCAACGGCGCAAAGAGAGGCCCAAACATGCCTGAATATCCAAACGAAATCGCCATCGCATAGGCTATCCAATAGAGCAGGCTTATGACTATGGCAATCCCTGCGTTTATCAATCCGCTTCCCATCTTAAATCTCGATGAAATGGCAATCCCCAAAAGCATCATCACCAGACACGTAAATGGATATGCAAGTTTGGCATACATATCTACGAGGCTCTTCTGGTTGTTATATCCAGCGGCCTTCAGGCGTTTGTTGTACTTGTATAACTCCGAAAAAGGCATCTCATCGGCTATGAGTTCGTTCTCTTCATATACATCAATGGCAGTGAATTCGCCAAGAGGGATTGATGAAAAAGACCCTGTGGTCAGTTTCTCTGTGCCATAACGCACACCGTCCTTGATAACCCACTGTGCACCATCCCACTGGCATACCCTGCCCTTTATTATCTCGGTGATAGCGTTTTCTTTTGTTATAAAGACAGTAACAAAGTAGAGGGTCTTTTGGTCAGGTACGTAAAAGTTGGCATTAACTATCATATTCTTTTTTTCCATAAACCAGATATCTGCAGTCTTGTATAAGAGCCTGTTGCGCTTGTTTTTGATTTTATAGAGCAGATTATTGGCCTCAAGGTTAAAACGGCTTGAAACATACTCATCAACGGAAAAGTCCACAGCAGACAGCATTATGGCAATAACAATAAATGGAATGAACAGCTTCTTTAATCTGCCGCCTGCCGCCTTATATGCAATTAATTCATTATATCTTGACGCCTGCCCAAAGACCATCAGCGTTGCCATAAGTATAGACATCGGCAGGAGATATTTAAAATACTTCGGAGTAACAAAGGCCCAGAACCTGGCCATATCATTAAACGACGGGGAGAACTTGACTATCTTATCAAGCTTGTCGATAACCTCAAATGTGCCCATTACCATGGCAAACCCAACCGATATGACCAGAACATGCAGGAGTGTACTCTTAACATAGTAGCGCACTATGATGTTCATCTGGAGTTTTCCCTTCTAAACACATAAATTGATATGACAAGCAAGACGGCAAATGGAATCCATCCTGCCGCAACATGTGAGATTCCTCCTGTTCTAGCGAGTTTCTCAAAATATATCAACATGCTGTAGTAGGCCAAAAACACAAGCATGGCAAGGCTGAGGCCGCCAAGTTTGCCGGTTTTTGCTGAGAGCATTGCAAATGCAGGCGAGAAAAAGCTGATTATCAACACCAGTAACGGCAGTGCAAGGCGCCTGTGAAACTCAAGGAATACAGAGATACGCTCCTCCCCCGTTGTCTCCTTTGTACGCCTTAGTACCTCAAACGGCGTAAGTTCACTTATCTGAGAGGTAATCTCCGGATTAAACTTTATTATCATATTATAGGAGCTGAACGATATTTTCGTAATGGATTTGTTGTCAGGTAAAAACACCTCTCCATTTTTCAGGACGAATTCTATGCCACCCTCTCCATAAACATTAATGCTGCCTTCTTTGGCGAAGATTGTCCAGTGCCTGTTATTGTCTCTCTTGTCATAGACAAACACATCTTTGATGGCGCGGTCAGAGGGTTTTTCTCTGACTAGGACGACGACATTTTTAAACAGTGTATAAAACACCCCTTCTTTGATTGCCATTGGAGACTTGTTGATAATTATGCTTGTCACATTTTGCCTGAGCGACCTGGACGTTGCCGGGCCAAGATAAAAGCTGTTGAATGCAGAGGCACAAAAACATAGTAACCCAAAAAGAAACACCGGCCGTGTCAATGCGGCAAAGGATATCCCTGCTGACTTTAAGACTATAATCTCATTGTCTGCATTGAGCCTACCATATGTAAACAGCACAGCCGTCATAAGGGACATAGGGATGGTAAGCAGAAAAAGCTGCGGCTGAACCAATAGGATGATCTTAAGAAAATCAAAGGCCGAAGCCCCAACCCCTGAAAGCAGCATACTGAATTTAAGGATACGCTCCATCATCAGTATCATATTAAAGGCAGTAATACTGAGAACGAAGGAGATAAGCAGTTCCCGAAAATAATACTTATGGATTATTTTAAAGTACAAAGACAACTCCATCCATAAAGGATTATAGCAGAAAGGGCTTTTAATAAGCAAAGATACCCTGTCATGGCAGTTATGTCATCTCATATGCTGTACTTGCCCTTAGTCCTGCGCTTATTTATATTATTTGCCATGAACAAAATGTCAACATTCACGTAACGTATATCACATATACATATTGACTGTAAAGTTGATTTCTCTTATAGTACTAAACATATTTAGAGTGACCGTTGTTACAGATGTTGGTATATTTACCATGAGCGTGTGATATTTCTGAAATACTGGAGGTGGTGAACAACAGGAAAACACATTGAGACCTTGGGGAGGTCGGAAATGCGCAAAAAATCTTTAATTTAGGAGGAGACTATGTCAAAGAAGCTATTTTTCGTACTGGTATTTATGTTTGCCGCTGCAACATATTCATTCGCGGCTGAACTGAAGCTGGAGATACCAAAGGAGTTGTCAAAGGAAAGCCAGGCGTGTGTTGCGTGTCACTCAAATACGACCAGCAATATTTACGCACACTGGGGCAGGAGTAAGCATTACAGGGGTAATGTAGGGTGCTATGAGTGCCATATGAAGAAAAAGGGAGAGCCAGGCGCATTTGAACACAACGGCGCAACAATATCTGTAATAGTTTCACCCAAAGACTGCGGGAAATGCCACGCGAAAGAATATGATGAATTTGCAAATTCCCATCATTCAAAGGCAGGGCGTATAATGGGATCATTGGATAACATATTGGCGGATGTAGCCGAGGGTAATTCGGGAATGAAGACAGAGGCGTTCCCTATGGGTGTATCTGCAGCGGCAGTTAATGGCTGCTGGCAGTGTCACGGCTCAGTTATTAAGGTTAACAAAGATGGCAAGCTAGACCCGGCAACATGGCCTAACACAGGCATGGGCAGGGTTAACCCTGATGGCTCTGAGGGAAGCTGTTCGGCATGTCATCAACGGCACGAGTTTTCCGTAGCGCAGGCACGCCAGCCTGAAAACTGCGGCAAATGCCACATGGGGCCTGACCATCCTCAGATAGAAATTTTTACAGAGTCCAAGCACGGTATTAACTACTATGCAAACAAGGATCGAATGAATCTGGAGTCAAGCAAGTGGATTGTCGGAGAGGATTACACTGCTGCCCCGACTTGTGCCACTTGTCACATGTCGGCAACAAAGGACATGCCTGTCACACACAATGTCGGCTTACGAATAAAATGGAATAACCGCCCTGCACAGCTTAAGCAGGCACATGAGACAGACCTTGTATGGGGACTTCCATCTGGCAAGATCACAGGGGATATGCGTATGGCTAGCATGAAGAAAGTCTGTGTATCCTGTCATAATGTAAACTTCACAGAGGCGTTTTACATCCAGTATGAGGCCCAGATGCAGTTATATAGCGAGAAGTGGGCAAAACCAGGTGAGAAATTGCATAAGAAGGCCACTGAGGTGCTGAAGGCAGTAAAAGGTAATGAATATGCCTCTTTTGCTAACAAGATTGACTACACGTGGTTTGAGCTATGGCATCACGAGGGCAGAAGAGTGCGCCACGCAGCATCAATGCAGGCCCCTGACTATACCCAGTGGCATGGCAACTATGACCTTGCAAGGAACTGGTACGGCTCATATGTACCGGAGCTTAAAGAGGTAATAGAGATGGGCAAGAAAAGCCCTAATAAGGAAGCTAATATGAAGGCCGATGAGCTCGAAAAGATGCTTCATGAGATACAAAACACCGAAAACCACAAGTGGTCGATCGGAAATGAAGACCCTTCTGTCAAGGCTGACAGGAAGAAAAGGATAGACGAGTTCGATAAGCGTTACAAATAGGCTTTAAGTGACATGGCAAATGGGAAGGAAATCGAGGTATGGTTTCCTTCCTTTTGTTTTTGTGATATGACCGCTGCTTGATAAGAATAGAACAATAAATGTAGAATAAAGAGTGCGAAAGTGGCGGAATTGGCAGACGCGCTGGACTTAGGATCCAGTGCCTCACGGCATAGGGGTTCGACTCCCCTCTTTCGCATATCCTTTAAAATCAACGGGTTGTTAATATAGAGAGGATAGGTGAAAAGGCGAAAAACACCCCAGGGTGCCCAAAAATGTGCCCATCGCCAACTCACTCCACATCATTCCAGCCAACTCCAGCCAAAATACGTGGGTTTTGGGATTTTCAGATGTGTAGGTATGATGAGGGTTTTCTGTTGCTTTTGAGGAAAAGACTCATTGGATTTTGAGGTTAAGGAAAGTATCAATCAATTCCGCCAATTCCGCGTGGTTTTCATTTGAACGAAGAGGCACATGAACATTTTCTTGTATAATATGAAATCCTTCAACCTATGATTTGTCTTCATTCATAATGTGCATGGACCACTTGCTATGCACATTACAAGGGTTATTCATGTCGAAAAGGATTGGTTCTTATAGCAAAAGAATATAAATACGGATAGTCCTCTTTCAGATGGTCTATGTAATTGAGCCACTGTGTGATTAAAATCGAATAAGCCCTTTGAATGTCTGTGTTTAAGTGTTCGTAATCAGCCTTTGATAGTTTTGTAACGTCCAACCTTATGGCTAGCTCCTCGGTTAGATGAAAAACCGCCCATAGCAATTCTGTAAACTCTTCATGCTCAAGGAGGTTGGGGTTTTGAAGAAGTCCCAGCATAAAGCTGCGTTTATCTATGAGAAAGACTTTCAATCCGGTAAGTTCGTCAGCATGGCAATTGATACGGCTTATGTATCGACTTACTTTATTGAGGGAACCTGTAAATTCAGTATGACCTGAGTTTAAGTCAAACACCATTTCCTTTCTTATGTTTTCCACATTGGAATCAAGACAGGCAAAATACTTTAAAAGACTAACCCCCACCTCAGTAAAAAAAGCTCCTATCACCATGTTTAACTTTCGAAGCATATTTACCTTTTCTCTATAAGCAAGTTGTTTATCACAAGAGTGGCTAAAAGCACCTGTAGAGGTAGAAATGCAACGTCCTGAAATAAATAAAACAAGGTGTTCTTTGCATCATGAAAAATGAAATATTGTAGCAGGTAAATCCCTATGGAAAGCAGGATCAGGGAAATCTCTAAAACTATCTGCCACTTCAGTTTATGCTTCATTCTCATATGACGCTAATTTTGGGTTTATCACAAAGCAACGTGTCAGCTTATTATAAACATCCTATCTCAGTTTTTCAATAGTGCCGAAGCATAGGCTAATCGTCATGCGAATAGAAAAAATGAATTAGGAGCCAAGCCTACTTAAGCAACCGCAAATGACCCTGCTTTACCTTCCCATTTTCCACAGTTTCAGCAGCCTTGAGTTATTCCTATGTCTGCTTATGCATCCGAAGCCTTTATCAGGTCATCGTCATTCACAATATTATATCTATCAAACGCAGCCCTGCTTCTATGACCGCTGATCTTCATGACCACAACTTCGGGATTACCCGCACGTATCAAATTTCTCACAGCAGTCCTTCTCAAATCATGGAATATCTTGTCATGCCTCTTCAATCTGATACTACTGCAAGCATGGCAGGCACCCAACCTACCCTCTGTGCCTCAATAACAATATGACATCGTTACATTTAAATGTTGGCAGAGCATCGCGGAGTTCTATGTACTTGTTATGTTCAAAGTAGCCACTTCTGACGTTGGTTTCTTTGAGTTTTTGACATAGGGGAACTCACCTTTTTGATATAACAAGTCCCGTACAGTCCACGCACTTACGCCAAGATACTTAGCGGCTTCTTGTATGGATATTAATCTGACATTACTGCTGTGAATATTACTTTCTCTTTCCTGAATATTAGACATACTCATCCCTACCGGTCTGGACTGAGAAACTTTTGCGCAGTTTCTATGCCTGCAACACACAACAGTTCATGCCTTAAGTAATATTATCCCATCAATGATGTTTTTTTACGGCTATAGGAGCGGAAAAATCAAGAGGCACTATTTGCCACTTGAAATATAGCCATCAGTAGTAACGCAGATGTGTGAAGAATGGCGTATTTACTTGGTATTTTTTTAGTGAATGATTTAACTCTAACCTTCGGTCACAAATAGCGATGAAAATCAAATTGGGATTGACTGTTTCATCGGGATGTGTTAAATTTAGTCAGAGCCATAATAATTATACAAGGGGAATAAGAGATAATGGGAAAGATGTCGGTTCTTACTGAGGGAATGTGCCGAGAGCACGCAGATTAACTTTTTCACGGCAGACAGGTTAACCATGAGAGGTAAATATGAATCTTGACAAAGAAGTAGAAAATTTACTTTTAGCAGTCGAGGAAAAAACTGTATTTACAGATATTTATAGTCTGTTTTACGACCTGACCAACAATGCCGAGTTCAGGGAAATCTGTGTGCCTACCAATAATGAGAAAATCAAGGCGACCGTAACCTCAATAGCAAAAAAAATTGTTAAAAACGCAGTGATAAGCGGATTTAAATCCGTAAAAGTAGATAGGTATAAACTATGGCATGGGGTGTTTTACTCCGACATGAGAATGTCAACGTTTTTTTATTTCGAGAAACTCGATATGGGACTGGTGTCAGTTTCCGGACCAAAGGACCATATAGATATTGCAAGGTTCACAGTTGGCGGATATTCACGCTGTACGCATTGATGGTATTAATACAATTGTTACATAAATACATGATATTTGGGAGGCTCCCTTGAAATAGTTTGTGGTTCATCATATTAAGAATACACGTTGGACTTCCCAAGAAGGAAGCGGATGATATTGTTGAGGTTATTATATTCATTATGAAAGAGACGCTAACACAAGGTGAAGATATCAAGATACCAAACTTCGGTACGTTCCACGTTAGAAAAAAGAGATTAAGGCGAGGGAGAAACCCTAAGACAGTCGTCTGCATAGATGACAGCCTCGTTTGTATCACCAAATCCACAATAGAATGGTATAGTGCGTGGCATTCTTGTCGGGGCTTCCCATGCGTCGTACATGATGTCCTGCGTCTCATCCACGGCGCGGGTTTTGCCGCCCAAGATGCCGGAAAACGCCCCTTCCATCGCCTCGCGGCGGGGAAAGGGAAGTATATTTGAGGCACTTGAGTCAGAGTGTTTTTTCGTCTTCGGCGACTTTGTCTTCTTTGGCATCTCTTTACCAATTAGTTACTGAGTTCTCGTTACAAGTACGGAACACATTGCAAGCGCTACTACCCTTTCGGCCACGCTTCCCATTAGAAGTCTGTCTAATCCGGTTCTTCCATGTGTTCCCATTATAATAATGTCTCTGGCCGTCTCCATTGACGCATTTACTATTGCCTTATACGGGTCGCCTTTCAGCGCCAGTGTGTCAACCTTTACGCCCGCTTTTTCAGCCGCTTCCCTGACATTTTCCAAATATCTTTCTACATCTGCTGTCCTGCTGTCGTTCTTTGCCACTGATACGGCCAAAAAGTTCTTTACAAAAGGACACCTCTTTGCCATCATAATTGCCTCTGCCTGCGCCGCCTCGCTGAACCTAGAGCCGTCTGTTGCAAGCATGATGTTCTCACCTTTTATCTCTGTATCCTTTGGCACCACTAATACCTTGCATGGGGCGTGGGCTATGGTCTTTGCCGTCTGGCTCCCCATCATCAGCTTCTTCAGGCCGGTGTTTCCCCTCCTGCCCATTATTATTATGTCTGCCCTTGTCTTCCTCGCCTCGTCTATTATGGTTTCATATGCCTGGGTTGACCTTCTTACCACTATGTCGCATTCGACATTTTCTTCAGCTGCCAGTGTCCTTATTTCGTCGAAATGCGCTGCGGCCTTCCTTTCGATCTCCTCGACATACTCAAGACCTTCTGTCTCAAACTCAGAGTTATACTCAAGCACCCGCAATACAGTTAATACCGTCTTACAAGCCCGCGCAAAGTTTATCGCCTCTTTTATCGCACCGCGGCTGAACTGAGAACCGTCTGTTGCCAGCAGAATAGACTCTAACTCACCCATTAAATTCATTCTATACTTATCTTCGTTCATTCTAATGTCCTCCCGTTTTCAATAACCCCGAAGCTGCTAAAATCAAAACGGTAACCTCCAATGCGGCAATCAAGGCATATACGTGATCCTTTTTTCTTATCAGAATTGGTATTATCGCAAGAAAACACACTATTGTTACGCCGCCCAAAAATGCTATCCCGAGGAAGTTTAGAAAATCCCCCTTATTCAGCAGCTTTAGCCACGACCATCCCTCATGTATCCCTGTCTTATTCAGATAGTCATGCACTGACATACCCCATAACTTCGGCAAATCCTCAACGGGCACAAACGGCGGCAATATCCCAATTGCGTATATGGCAAAGGAGATTAGAAGCATTGCCATTCCAATTTTCATGCCGTTATTCAGCAATGCTGCATACCTGAGCTGCTCCTCGGTTGCTACTACTTTTTTCTCCATATCTAATATACCTCCCTGCTTAATTTAGTTCCAGATGCCCAGCCCCTTTAATAAAGACCTTGCCCCTGCAAAAGACAGCATTATTATCACTATGTACCGTACTGCCGCAGGCTTTGTCTTTGCCAATATCCTTACCCCTACCAGTGAACCAAGCATTACACCAATAATCGACGGCACTACCATCATTGGTATCACTGCACCGTTATTTATATATATCCACGCCGCCGACGTATCTGTTATCGACAAGAGGAACTTACTTGACGACACTGCAACCTTTAATGGAGCACCCATCAGGATATTTAACACAGGGACGTTTGCCCAGCCCGCTCCAATGCCAAACATGCCGGCCATTATTCCTATTATTACAAATAATCCCAGCCCCAGCGGTGTCCTGTGAATCTTCCAGTTGATGTCTTCACCAGTTGTGACCTCGTGGTACACACCGTTTATCCTTAACGCGGTTGACAAGGCATCCGCCTTAGGCACCTCAGGATACTCTGACTTCTTAGTCTTTATTACAATACCGACAATCCCAAGGATTGTGGCACCCAGGGCTATTTGCAATATATTGGTTGGAAGCGCAAGCCCTATCATTGCCCCCACTATTGCGCAAGACGAGGCTAACAACCCTACTGGCAGCGCTAATCTCAAATTGGCCATTCCCTTTTTTAGTAGCCCTGGGCCTGCCGCTAATGCACCAGCCAGCGCTACCAATAAACCTGCCCCTCTGACAAAATCCAAATGAAATGGAAAAAAACCACCCACTATCGGCACAAACAATGTCCCGCCTCCAAGCCCACCTAATACCGCCACTACACCCAACAAAAACGTCAACACGAACAGACTAAGCGGCCATACCCACCACGGCACAGTGCTGGCCTTCGCAACAACCTCCTTGACTGGTGCCTCCGCAAATGCCATCGAACATAAACCAGCCACCATTATCGCCGCTATGACCACTACTGCAACCCTTTTTAGAGTCGGCATCCTAAATACCCTCCCTGTGATTCAGATTTTTATTGATGTGATGCTGCCTTACCTCCGCAATCTACCTGATTGCTCAATGTTAATAAACTCTACGGCTTAATGTCAAGCACTGTTTCATACTAATGTCACAGCAAAATAGAAATGTCCTATCCAGTTAATAATCATAGCTCATTTCTGGTTAAGATATCCAGCCCAAATATCATCAATTTGGCTCAACCG